>JAGWYZ010000259.1 GCA_018969115.1 Chloroflexota bacterium
TGGCTTGCAACAGGCGCACAAGGCCGATCGCATCACCTTCACCTCGCTCACCCCTTGGCCGGGCGAGGGCCATGTCTGCGCCGAGGGCCGCTACATCGGAAAGGTTGAAGGAGGCAGTATGAAGGGTGAAAAGGAAATGCGGGCGGGCATTTTTATCGGCCCCGAGTTTGGCACAGTGCAACGTGCCGACTTGGTGGAAGCCGCCCGTGAGTGCGGCGATGCCGGATTCGATGTGCTCATCGCCTGCGCCTTCAACTACGAGGCCCACACCACCGAGTTCAGCAAGCTGGGCCGCATTCCCGTGCTCAAGGCTCGCATGAACGCCGACCTACACATGGCCGAAGACCTCAAGAACACCGGCAAAGGCAACCTCTTCGTCATCTTCGGTGAGCCAGACATCACCCTCATCTCTGAGAAAGACCCTTCGGCAAGCTCAGGACAGGCCCAACTGCGCGTCAAAGTAAACGGCGTGGATGTCTTTAAACCCCAGACCGGTGAAGTCATCAGTGATGGCGCCGACGGCATCGCCTGCTGGTTCATTGATACCGACTACAACGGCGAAAGCTTCTTCGTCCGTCACGCCTACTTCCTCGGCGCCAACGATCCCTATTCCGCGCTGAAGACGACACTCAAAGCCGAGATCAACGCCGAGGCGTGGGCCACGCTAAACAGCGACACATCGCGGCCATTTGAGAAACCAAAGAATGGTCGGATCGCCGTAAAAGTGATTAATCATCTGGGGGATGAGGTGATGAAGGTGTTTAAAGTTTAGGGACTAGCCCCCACCCTAGCCCTCCCCGCAAGCGGGGAGGGGACAAAATTCCCTCCCCGCTTGCGGGGAGGGTTAGGGTGGGGGAAATTTTTATAAAACCATGGAATTTCGCATTGCCGATACCTTTACCGACAGCCTCGCCCGCCTTAATGGCGACGAGCAAAAAGCTGTCAAAATGACTGCCTTCGATTTGCAACTCAACCCAGCTTTGCCGAGTTTGAGTTTTCACAAACTCGAGCATGCCAAAGACAAAAATTTTTGGTCGGTGCGCGTAAGTGGCGACTTACGCCTGATTGTGCATAAGACCGGGCAAAGTTTGTTGCTGTGTTATGTTGACCATCACGACAAGGCCTATGGTTGGGCAGAACGGCGCAAACTCGAAACCCATCCCAAAACCGGCGCGGCGCAATTGATTGAAATACGCGAACGTATTGAAGAAATTGCAATTCCAAAATATATCGAGGTTGCGCAACCCGCCCCCAAAGCCCGCGCTAAACCCGCTTTATTTGCGCGGGTATCCGATGAAGACCTGCTTAGTTATGGGGTTCCGCCTGAATGGCTTGCTGATGTGCGAGCGGCAACTGAAGATAGCCTCTTAGCTTTGGCCGACCATCTGCCCGCCGAGGCCGCCGAGGCCTTGCTCGAATTGGCGACCAATGGCAAACCGAAACCAATTACATCTGCCGCTGTCACCCATGATCCCTTCCAACACCCCGATGCGCTGCGGCGTTTCCGTTTGATGAAAGACGTGGACGAATTACAGCGTGCCCTCGATTACCCGTGGGAGAAATGGACTTTATTTTTGCATCCGGCCCAACGGCAATGGGTCGAGCGCGATTACAACGGCCCGGCGCGGGTTTCAGGTTCGGCTGGCACTGGCAAGACCATCGTGGCCCTGCATCGCGCCGTCTTTTTAGCCCGTCAACACCCCGATGCGCGGGTGTTGCTCACCACATTTTCCGATACCCTCGCCAGCGCCCTGCAACAAAAGTTGCGCCGTCTTATCAGCAATGAGCCACGTTTGGCCGACCGCTTAGAGGTGATGGCGATGGACACAGTCGCTGAGCGGCTATATACCGCCCGCTTTGGGCGACCTAAATTTGTTTCGCCTGAGGTTATTAAACAACAATTGGCACTGGCCGCCGCATCTGCGCCAACCCTAAAATTAAGCCTTAGCTTTGTTTTAGCCGAATGGGAAACTTTGGTTGACCCTTGGCAACTAAGCACTTGGGAGGCTTATCGTGATGCAAAACGATTGGGCCGCAAAACCCGTCTGCCCGAACCACAACGGGTGGCATTGTGGTCAATATTTTCTGCCTTGCAAGCCTATTTGCTTGCAAATAAATTGGTGACTCGCAATAGCATGTTGGCGAAATTGGCAACGCAGATTGCCGGCCAACCTCACCCCCCTTTTGAGTTTGTGATCGTTGATGAATCACAAGACATTGGGGTGGCCCAATTGCGCTTTTTAGCCGCCTTTGGGGCCAATCAACCCAATCGCTTGTTTTTTGCCGGTGATTTAGGTCAGCGAATCTTTCAACAGCCATTTTCATGGAAATCGGTAGGGGTTGATGTGCGCGGGCGCTCACGCACCCTGCATATTAACTACCGCACATCGCACCAAATCCGCAGCCAAGCCGATCAGTTGTTGGGGCCAGAAGTGTCCGACATAGATGGATTGATCGAAGAGCGCCGCGGTACTGTCTCCGTTTTCAATGGCCCAGACCCGCTGGTGCAATCTTTTGCAACCGCTGCCGCTGAAGAACACGCCGTTGCCGATTGGTTACAACGCTTGAGCCAAACAGGGGTAAAGCCCGGCGAAATTGGCGTGTTTGTCCGTTCCAGTGCAGAATTGCCACGTGCACGCAATGCGCTATTGAAAGCTGGTTTGGCGTTTAAAGTATTAGATGAACATATAGAAACAATTATTGGACAAGTTTCAATATGCAGTATGCACCTAGCCAAAGGGCTAGAATTTCGCACGGTGGTGGTAATGGCTTGCGACGATGAAGTCATCCCGCTACAAGCCCGCATCGAATCGGTCACCGATGAGGCCGATTTAGAGGAAATTTATAATACCGAGCGTCACTTGTTGTATGTGGCTTGCACACGGGCACGCGACCATCTGCTTATTACTAGCACACAACCCGCCTCTGAATTTTTGGGCGATTTACAAGGGCGATAACTATCTTTGCTCTTTCGTATACGAGAGGGGTTAGGGGTAAATGTCATTTATTTCTTCTGAATAGCCCAAAGTTTGGCGTGCCGCATCTGCACGGGGATCAATCCTTGTGCAAATGCAATTTTTTACAAATTTCCCCCCTCCCAGCCTCCCCCGCAAGCGGGGAAGGAGTAACAATTCCCCCCTCCCGTATACGGGAGGGGATGGGGGAGGGGCAATTGAGTAGATCCACTACCATTTTGGCCCCTATAATTTTTTATAAATTTATCTCAAAGCTCAAAGCTCAAGGCTCACGGCTCATGGCTCAAAGCTCGCCGCCCACACCCCCCAATAATGAGACAATCGCCCCATGTCACTTGCCCCTTGGAAAACCCTGAGCAGCCGCGAGGCCTATAAAAACCCTTGGTTGCGTCTGCGCGAAGACATTGCCGAAATGCCAAACGGCAAACAAACCCTCTATGGCGTGATCGAGCTTGGGCATTGCGTCGGCATGTTGCCCTTCATCGACGACAATCACGTGGTGATGGTGCGCCAATACCGCTATGTGTTTGGCGAAAATGGGCGCTGGGAGATGCCGACCGGCGGTATTGAACACGGCGAAGACCCGTTGGCGGCGGCCCAGCGTGAATTGATGGAAGAAATCCATTACCGCGCCGATTCGCTGACGTGGATCAATTCGTTTTATTCGTCAAAATCAGCCACTGACGAGGTTTGTCATCTTTACATCGCCCGCGGCCTGACCCCCGCCCAGTTGCCGCCCGATGACACCGAGTTTCTTGAAATCGGCATTTTGCCGTTTGATGCGGTGGTGCAAATGGTGCTGAGCAGCGAAATCCGCGACGTGATGACCGTGACCGGGGTGCTGATTGCCGATCGTCTCCGGCGATTGGGTGGGTGATGAGACATAATATAAAGCAAATTCCGAGTTGATGAAAGGGTTTGCTGATTTCACTATCTATCCCCAAAAGCGTAGTTTTTGGGGATAGATAGTAAAATCAGCCCTTCATCTTTTAGGAATTTGATCTATATCGTGAGATTAGCGAAAACCTCTAGAAAAGACTTTTCTGGATCGCTATAATACGAAATGAGGTGCTAAAAAATATGCAAAAAGTGCTTCCGATCTTACCTATTGCCGATTTGCGCAAAGCCAAAAATATCTTAGCACAAGCAAAGCAACAGCCAATTGTCATCACTCAAAATGGGCGAGCCAGCGCGGTCATGCTTGATTATCAGCTATATAACGAAATGATTGCTCAATGTGAGCGGCTTGAAGTGCTTGATACGACTGAGCGCGAATATTGGGCAAGTGCGTCTGAAGAATCGCTGAAAAGCATTTGGGACAACCCAGCCGATGCAGCGTATGATGATTGGCAGGTGTTATATGATGTATCGCCGCGCTGAAGTTGTGCTCGTGCCCTTTCCATTTAGTGATCTCAGCACAAGTAAGGTGCGCCCTGCCGTCATTATTAGCAGCGAGTCGTATCATCAGCACGAGCCAGATTTATTGTTGGCAGGTATTACCTCGAATCTGGCGGGGGCGACGGGTCCGTGCGACTATATTCTTATTGATTGGCAAGGTGCGGGTTTAAAGTTTCCTTCGGCATTTAAACCCGCTGTATTTACGCTGCACCCTAAACGTGTTTTGCATCGCGTTGGCAATATTGGCGTTCGCGACATGACTGCAATTGATCAAAGACTTAAACTTGCATTTGGTTTGTAAATCATGAGAAAAATCCATGTAATCGATTCCCACACCGGCGGTGAGCCAACGCGCTTGGTAATGAGCGGTGGCCCCGACCTCGGCACTGGCAGCATGGCCGAGCGGCTGGCGGTTTTTAGAACCCAATACGATACTTTTCGCTCGGCAGTGGTCAATGAGCCACGCGGCAACGATGCCATCGTGGGCGCATTATTGTGTCAACCGCTTGACCCAACTTGCGCCGCTGGCGTGATCTTTTTTAACAATGTCGGTTATCTCGGCATGTGCGGGCATGGCACCATCGGCTTGGTGGCTTCGCTGGCTTATCTCGGTCAACTCGGCCCCGGCACCCATCGCATCGAGACCCCACCCGGCACGGTCGAAGCGTATCTCGCGCCCGATGGCAAAGTGACCATTCGCAATGTGCCGGCCTATCGTCATCACAAAGGCGTTCGCATCACCGTGCCCGGCATCGGGGCGGTAACAGGCGATGTGGCTTGGGGCGGCAATTGGTTTTTTTGTGTCAAAGAAACGCCCGAACAGTTGGGGCAACAGTTGGCGCTCAACAATTTAGATGGGCTGACCGATCTGGCGTGGCGCATCCGTAAGGCCGTGGGCGAGGCAGGTATTACGGGGGCCAATGGGGCCGAGGTCGATCATATTGAGCTGTATGGCGCACCCAGCGCTAGCGGCGCTCACAGCAAAAATTTTGTGTTGTGCCCGGGCAAGGCCTATGACCGCTCGCCATGTGGCACTGGCACCAGCGCTAAATTGGCATGTTTATATGCCGATGGCAAACTGGGCGAAGGCCAAATTTGGCGGCAAGAGAGCGTGGTGGGCAGCGTGTTTGAGGGTAGCGTGG
>JAGWYZ010000260.1 GCA_018969115.1 Chloroflexota bacterium
TCCCCTCCCTTTGGGAGGGGTTAGGGGTGGGTCAACGGGGCAATCGTGATTTCGGGATTACAGCGTTTTATTGTGTCATGCTTAAGTGAAAAATTGCTATTTCGCCTTAAATTAATCTCAACATCCATTATCTTAGCCAACGTCTTCGTTATAATCGTCAACGTCCGAGCGATACAATCATGATCAACGGCAAAAAAATTCGTTTGCGGCACGCCGAGCGTGCTGATCTGCCACATTTTGTGCGCTGGCTTAATACGCCCGACACACGCCAGTATCTCGATGCCATTTATCCCTTCTCACAAATCGAAGAAGAGCAATGGTTTGACAATTTGCTAAAAAACCGCGAGGCTTACCTCAATTTCTTTGTGATCGAAACCCTCGAAACCAATGAAATCGTCGGCACACTTGGCTTGCATGAGGTCAACCAACGCAACCGTTGGACTGAGCTAGGGATTATGATCGGTGACTCGGCCAACCAAAACAAAGGCTATGGTTCAGATGCCTTGCGCACTTTATTGCGTTTTGCATTTGAAGAGCTAAACTTAAACCGCGTACAACTTCGTGTTAATGATGACAACCTGCGCGGGATACATGTGTATAAGCGATGTGGCTTTGTTCACGAGGGTACATTACGTCAAAACTTATGGAAGCACGGACGCTATCACGATGTCCATATTATGGCCGTGTTGCGTTCGGAATGGAAATAGGCAAATTTTAAATGTTGATAACCAAACACGAAGATTTTAATTATGGCAGCATCAAACTTTTTTGCGGCAGCAGCCACCACGAACTTGCCAGCCAAGTGGCTACTTTTTTGGGGGTTGAATTAAGCCAACGCGAAATTGTCAAATTCCCGAACGAGAATATTTTTGTAAAGTTGGGGGAAAGCGTGCGTGGCAAAGATGTGTTTATCTTGCAAACCGGTTGCCCACCTGTCAGCGACAACATTCTCGAAATGTTGATCATGATCGATGCGGTGCGGCGTGGCTCAGCGGCCCGCATTACGCTGGTCGTGCCGTATATGCCCTATGGTCGCAGTGATAAAAAAGACCAGCCCCGCGTGCCCATTACAGCGCGCCTTGTGGCCGATCTTATTCAAACGGCTGGCGCCGATCGTTATATTACCGTTGACCTGCACGCTGGGCAAATTCAAGGCTTTTTTAGCATTCCGGGTGATGAAGTAACCTCATTTCACCTGCTCAGTGAATATTTTTTGACCAAACGGCATGAAATGTATAACCCCACTATCGTTACTGCTGATTTGGGATTTGCCAAAAAAGGCCGCAATTTTGCGGCGCGGCTGAGTATGCCAATGGCGTTTGTTGAAAAGCGCCGCACCGGCAACGATGCCACCTCTGAAGTGATGACCGTGATTGGTGATGTGCAAGACCGCGATGTCGTGATTGTGGATGATGAAATTTCGACGGCTGGCTCGATTAAAAACACCGTTGCTGTTGTCAAAAATCATGGTGCTCGTGATGTTTATGTCTCTTGCACCCACCCGGTTTTTGCTGGCCCAGCCATCGAGCGGCTACGCGCCTTGCCGATCAAAGAGCTAATTACCACCAACACTGTCCCGATCCCACCTGAACGCATGTTGTCAAACATTACGGTCTTATCGGTTGCACCCTTGTTGGGTGAAGTGATTATGCGCGTGCACGACGGGCGCAGTGTTGGCGAGTTGTTTAACGAGTAAAGGTATCTTTTTTATATTAAGGGGCAAAGAAGTTTTTGCCGAAATCACTATCCCTTTATCCCCACAGGTGATAAAAGGATAGTGATTTCGGTGTTTTGCAAGGCCTCTTTAAGCGAATCAAGATCGCCATCAAGCGATCTTTTATACCTCGTTCTTCATCCTTCCTACAGCATATCGTCCAGTGTCCAGTGGTTTTGCCAACGGGCATCGATCTCGTCGCGGATGCGTTGATAGCGAATATCAGTACTGAGGCGCATACGACCCTCGCTGCTGTTATTTTGGGTGGCAGCATGAATCATATAGCTGGTATGAATAACCATATCACCCGCTTCGTAATCGGCCACCAGCCAACGGGTGTTATAGCGGCTGACCAAAGCACTTAGGTCTTTGCCAATGCCGCCAGTGGCACTCATATTTTTGTTGTAGGCATTCAATCGTTCTTTGGGCGAAAATGCCAAACTATGCGCTGCAAAATCTGCTTCCATCTTGCGGCCAAAGGCATCGCTATTTTCAAGATAGGTTAAGCCCCCCATCTCTAACGGCACATCACCCAATGGGATCCAACTGCTCAACACCGAATCGGTGCCGCCGCGCAAATAGATCAAATCATAATGCGCATCGGTGGTTTTGGGATCTTGGGGGTAAGTTTGCCGCACAATCTTGCGCTTATGCAAATATACATCGCCGCCCAACAGTCGTTCATAAAACCCCCACAAGCGCGGCTGCAAGCAAAATGATTCATAGGCCGCCGTTCGCACAAGTTCCATTAACAATTTAGTGCTTTGCCCACTTGGGTCGCGTCGCCCAGAATAAAAGCCATCGCTGGGGTCCGTGTCATCAGCCACAATGCCGGTCGGTTTCATACGCTCAAAAAAGCGCCGGCGAAAACCAATAATCTCTTGGCGCGGAAAAAAGCCGCGCAGCCACAAATACCCCTGCGTCTTAAGTTGTGCCCACAAATCGCCTATTGGTGCGTTTGGATCGCTAGGCACGAGTCGCCCCAATTGTTCATCCGAATTTACCAGTGGATAGCCGTTGCTCTTTAAATCTATGTTTCTCATTATATTTATTGCAAATAAAATGAAATTAGCCGTAAAATTTAAAAATTGGGTTTCTTTTAGAAACCCGATTTTTGTTTTTTAGCGAACAATACGCTGTTTAAACTCTTTGACATGACCCATCAAACGCTCGCGAATGTCACGCCATTCATCGCTTTGCAAGGCTTCTTTGAGCGAATCAAGGTCGCCATCAACCGATTCAAGCATGGTGATGATCTGGGGGCCATTCCCCCACATCGTAAACCATGCCTGTATTGGGCGTAGCCCAATTTTCATCAGGCTAGGTAAGAGATCTTGCACCACAAACTCGAAATACTCCGAGTTGTCTTGTGCTTTAATATTCCAACTCATCACCGCTTTTGCCATAATTATTTTTTCGCTTCGAGTAAAACGACTTGTGTATCTTCGGGCAAAGTACCACGTGTTACTTTAAGCGAATCTTGGGCTTTGGCTTCGCTTAAGCCCATGCCCTTCAAAAATTTACCGACCACATCTTGTTCCGCGTCATATTGCATCGGAATAACAATATTTGGCTCGATCAAGCTAACCACCTCTGCCGCTTGTGAAGGGTTGAGGTATTCACCGCCACCGATGGGCAGCAACAACACATGCACTGTTTCAAGTGCGTCGATCTGGGTCTGCGAAGGCACAAACGATAAGCCGCCCAGATGCACAACATTTAAGCCATCGTAATTAAACGAATAAACTGTGCTTTTAAGCGCTGGGTGTAATGCGGCATGATTTGCATCTGCCGATTTCTTTTTATCGGGCCGCATGGTAACGCCAGTAATAAACACCCCGCCCATTTCATATTCACCGGGCCCATCAACCACGCGGGTATCACCACGAGCGGTGCCGCTGACCGATCCTGTATTATTATGGGTCTCTGCCCCGCGGCTTACCGTCACCACATCTGCCTTTAATTTTGGCATTTCCATACCATTTTGGGGCTTATAGGGGTCAGTAACAATGGTTAATAAATTGCGCTCGGTTAACCGAAAGCATGACTGTGCATGCCAAGTAATTTCCATACAACGCTATTGTAACAAAGGATGATGGGGGAAAAAGGGAGATCATTCGCCCAACTTGAAATCGGCAATTTCTCAATTTAAGGCCGCGCTGCGGATAGGTCTTACACGCTATTTACAAGATGTTAAAACCCTTATTACATCAGCCTCTACAATAAATTGTATGACCCAAATCGTTGAAACCTCTTTGACAAAGCTGACACGCCGCGACATGCTCAAGATCAGTTTGGCCGCCACAGCTTTGGCTGGTTGTAGCCGATTGCGCGATAGCACCCGTATTGTGCAGGGCAATACCGCATCGGCCACGCCGACAGCACTTATATTGCCCGCCATAAGCAATAACAGCGGCGCAGCCACCGCCGACAATTTAACTGCCGACCCATTAAGCTGGTTAGCCGTAAATCGCCTAACTTTTGGCCCACGTACGGGCGATGTGGCACGAGTGCAAACAATGGGAGTCGATGCTTTTATTGACGAACAATTGGGGTTAGACGGCAGCGCCGACAAAAGCAACCCTGTTTTAAATGAGCGCCTCGCTAAACTCGATGTGCCCAACGCAAGCGCGGCTGATATTCGGGCAAAATATGACGCAAAACGGGGCGAGGTATTTCAACAAATGCAAACCGCCGCCATTTTGCGGGCGGTGTATAGCCAACGCCAGCTTTATGAGCTGATTGTCGATTTCTGGAGCAATCATTTCAATATTTATATTGCCAAAGGCAATGGCTTTGTATTAAAACCAACCGACGACCGTGAGGTGATTCGCAAACATGCCCTTGGTAAATTTCGAGATCTGTTAGGCGCTAGCGCCCACAGCCCCGCTATGCTATTTTATCTCGATAATCAGGCCAATCGCAAGGGCAAACCCGATGAAAATTATGCGCGTGAGTTGCTTGAATTGCATACATTAGGGGTCGATGGCGGTTATAGCGAAAAAGATGTGGTTGAATTGGCACGGGCGTTAACGGGTTGGTCGATCAGCGGTATTGATTCTGATCAGCCGGGGGAATTTCAATTTAGGGCACAGCAACATGACGACAGCGAAAAAAACGTGATGGGGGTGAAATTACCCGCCAAGGGTGGCCTAAAAGATGTTGAAACGATTTTGGATATGTTGGCAGATCATCCCAACACCATGAAATACATATGCAGCAAAATCGCTAAACGCTTTATTAGCGATTCGCCACCAGCCAGCGTGGTGCAAAAAGGCGTTGCTGCGTGGGTTGCCAGCAAAGGCGACCTTAAAGCTGTGTTTGGGGCGATTTTGCACAGCGATGAATTTAAGCAATCGGCGGGGCAAAAATTAAAACGCCCATTCGAATTTATTGCTGGGGCATGTCGCAGTTTGGGTGCAGATGTAAATGTAGGCCGCCCGATGTTAGAGTATTTTCGCCAAATGGGGCAACCGCTATTCTTTTGGCAACCGCCCAATGGTTACCCCGATGTAAAAGGGGCATGGTTCGAGTCATCCTCATTGTTGGCGCGTTGGAATTTTGGTCTGCAATTGGCAACCGGCAGCTTACCCGGCAACACCATTGATATCACCAAACTCGCGTTACCAACGGGCGCGGGGCGTATTGGCGGCGATCTTATCGATACATTATCGCTGCGGCTGCTTGGCAGTCCATTACCCGCTGCCACCCAAACCACCCTGCAACCCTTCGCCAATGATAAACAGGTCAACATTCTCACCGCATTATTGCTCGCCAGCCCGCTTT
>JAGWYZ010000261.1 GCA_018969115.1 Chloroflexota bacterium
TAAATTGTTTCTTCATTTTTGTTTGCACTCTACCTGACTTTAGCCCTTTTTCGTGTCTAGTTTTTGGGGTCCACTATAGTATTTGGGTGGAGTTTTAGGCATTCCCCTACTTTACCCAACTTTTTTCCTTTAAGAAACACTCTCTTACAGCTTTTGTCAGCCATTGAAGATAATATAAATATATTACGACAAAAAAAAGAATTTCGAGGTTCCCCTATTGAGCCATTAGAACGCAAAAACATGCTTAGAATTCCTATAAATTGGGAATGGGTTCGATTGGGTAATATTGTTGATTATGGTTCGTCAGATAAATATGATTCTTCAGATATTCCAGCGGATGCTTGGTTGCTCGATCTTGAAGATATTGAAAAAGACACCTCTCGTTTGCTGAGAAGAAAATTATTTCAAGATAGTCCATCCAAAAGCACTAAAACGGCTTTTAGGGCAGGTGATGTGCTTTATGGCAAACTTCGCCCTTACTTAAATAAAGTAATTGTTGCTGATCAACCAGGATATTTTACGACTGAGATTGTTCCTATTCGTGCTTTTGGATATATTGATTCTGCGTATCTTTGTTATGCGCTTAAATGTCCTAATTTTATAGATTATGCAAATACAAAAAGTTATGGCATGAATTTGCCAAGACTCGGGACAGAAGATGCACGACGTGCGCCATTTCCGCTTCCCCCTCTCGCCGAACAACGTCGAATTGTCGCCAAAGTCGATGAATTGATGGCGTTGGTTGACCAACTCGAAGCCCAGCTTGCCACTGCCCGCACCCGTGCCAGCCAATTGCTCGACGCGGTGATTGCCGAACTCACCGCCCCCTAAATCGACTCATGCGCGACAAATAGGGGCGGTATATGCCTAAATTATGCGCCTGTCGCCACTATAATTCAACCATGCAACGCTTGAAGAACTTTTTTGTCGCTTTTTTGTCGCTTATTGTGGTGTTGGCGCTGGCGCTGGCGGGGGCGGGGGTTTACGTCATCCGTGAATCTTTCCCGCAAACCAGTGGCAACTTGGCCTTGCCGGGCTTAGCTCGGCCTGTCACGGTCATCCGTGATAAATTCGGCGTGCCGCATATTTACGCCGATAGCCCTGCCGATTTATTTCGCGCCCAAGGGTTTGTTCACGCCCAAGACCGCTTTTTTCAAATGGAGTTTTGGCGGCGTATCGGGCAAGGGCGGCTGTCAGAATTGTTTGGCAAAGGCACACTTGAGCAAGATAAATTTATTCGCACCATTGGCTGGGGGCGCGTGGCGGCGCAAGAGCAGGCCAATTTGAGCGGCGAGATGAAAGAAACGCTTGAGGCTTATGCCGCCGGGGTGAATGGCTATGCCGCCAGCCGCAGCCCGGGCCAGTTGGGGGTCGAATTTCGCATTCTTGGCCTGATCGGGCGCAATTGGCAATTTGAGACCTGGGAGCCGAAACATACCCTAAGCTGGGCCAAGGTGATGGCGTGGGATTTGCGCGGCGATAGCTTTAGCAACGAATTATTGCGCACGGCTCTGCTCGACAAGGGCGGCGAAGCCTTACTCAATGCGGTCATGCCACCTTACCCCAAAGACATGCCCGTCATTGCACCTTCGGCGGTCGCCGAAGAAAAAGACAATGTCGTCCAATCAACCCATCAACCCATCAACCAGCCAACCAACCCCCAAATCAACCTGCTCGCCAAATATGCCGAAGACCTTGACGCATTGATTGGCACGGCCAACCGTAACAACGACATTGGCAGCAACAATTGGGTGATTGCTGGCACAAAGACCAACACCGGCAAGCCGTTGTTGGCCGATGACCCGCACTTGTCGATTCAAATGCCATCGATTTGGTATCAGGTGGGTTTGCATTGCCGCACCGTTAGCGCGGCTTGCCCCTACGATGTGGTGGGCGTGTCGTTTGCCGGGGTGCCGGGCGTGGTGATTGGGCATAATCAGCGTATTGCGTGGGGCGTGACCAACCTTGGGCCAGATGTGCAAGATTTGTTCATCGAAAAGCCCAATCCAGCCAACCCCGACGAATTTGAATTTCAGGGCAAATTTGAGCCAGCACGCTTGATCGAAGAGACGATTCAGGTGGCAGGCGAGGTCGCCGTGACGGTCAAAGTGCGCGTCACCCGGCATGGCCCCATTTTGAATGATGTAAACGATGGGCTAAAAAGCATGCCGCCGACGGCCTTGCGTTGGGTGGCGCTTGAGCCAACCGAGCTTTTTCGCAGCATTATCGAGCTAAACAAGGCCCAAAATTGGCAGCAGTTTCGCAATGCCTTGCGTTATTGGGCGGCCCCTTCGCAAAACTTTGTGTATGCCGATGTCGATGGCAATATTGGCTATCAAGCGCCGGGCAATATTCCCATACGCAGCAAAGGCACTGGCTTTTTGCCCGTGCCGGGTTGGGGCGGTGAGTATGAATGGAAAGGCTATATCCCATTCGACGAATTGCCCTCTATTTTGAACCCCAAAGAAGGATTTATCGCCACCGCCAACAATGCGGTGGTCGATGCCAAATACCCGTATCACATTTCAACCGATTGGGATCATGGGTTTCGGGCGCGGCGTATTGTTGAGATGTTACGCGCCAAAGACAAATTGTCTGCCGAAGACATCAAGGCCATTCATGGCGACAGCCAATCGGGTTTGGCGGTCGATATTTTGCCCGTTTTGTCAAAGCTGCCGATCGATTTTGCTGGCCCCGATAGTGCCTTGGCGCAAGCCGCGTGGCAAGAAATGTTGAATTGGGATCGGCAGCAGGTGCGAAACTCGACCGGAGCCGTTATTTTTGAGGCTTTTTGGTTGCGGCTGGCGCACAATATTTTTGACGATGACTTGGGGGTTGATTTGGCAAAACGGAGCATTTCCACCTCAGCATCGACCCGTATTGCGGTCAAAAATGTTGTGCTTGCGCCGAATGGGGCATGGTGGGATGATGTGAACACCCCGAACCTCAAGGAAACCGCGCCGCAAGTGATTTCAAAGTCGTTTAACGAGGCGATTGACCAACTTAAAACCCGCCTTGGCGCTGATCTTAAACAATGGCAATGGGGCAAAGTGCATGTCGCCACCTTCCGCAATCAGTCGTTGGGGCAGAGTGGGGTGGCGCCGATTGAGCAACTGCTCAATCGTGGGCCATATGCGGCAGATGGGGCATCATCGGCGGTGAACGCGGTTGGGCATAATGAGTCATTGGCGGTGACATCATTGCCGTCGTTGCGTATGATTGTTGACCTCGCCGACTTTAATCGCTCTGAGCTGATCCATACCACCGGGCAGAGCGGGCATACCGGCCAAAGCCATTATGATGATATGATTCAGCCGTGGCTCGACATCAAATACAATACGCTACTTTGGTCGCGTAGCGATGTTGAGCGCAACGCCGAAAGCACACTTACACTGACACCCTAAGAGAGCCAAGAGCCAAGAATTAAGCGCGAAGAATCAAGAACCTTGAGCGTGAGGCTTAATTTTTGAATCTTCAATCTTGATTCTTTGCTCTTGGTTATTGCTTCTTTATTATGTCTTCAAAACGAGATTTTCTATCACTTGCCGACTTGACACCGGCAGAGTTTAACGAATGGCTGCACTATGCCATTGAGCTAAAACGCGAATGGCAGGCTGGCGGCAACCCGCCATTGCTAAAAAATAAAACACTGGGGATGATCTTTACCAAGCCGTCATTGCGCACCCGTGTGTCGTTTGAAATGGCGATGCGCCATTTGGGCGGTCATGCCTTGTATCTTGGCCCCGAAGAGATCGGGCTGGGCAAACGTGAAAGTGTGGCTGATGTGGCGCGTGTATTGTCGCGCTTTGTGGATGGCATCATGGCGCGGGTATTTGCCCATAGCGATTTGGTGACTTTAGCCCAATTTTCGCGGGTCCCCGTCATCAATGGGTTGTCGGATGCTTCGCACCCATGCCAAGCGCTCGGCGATATGATCACCATTTATGAGCAACGCGGCGCGTTGAAAGGCGTTAATGTGAGTTTTATTGGCGATGCGAACAATGTGGCAACTGAGCTAACGTATGCTTGCGCATACTCTGGCGCACATATGACGCTCGGTTGCCCCGCCCAATACCAGCTTGGGGCCGAAGAATTGGCCAAGGCGCAATGGATTGCCGCCCAAACTGGCGGCAGCGTCACCCAAATCAATGACCCACGTGCTGCCATCGAAGCTGCCGATGTGGTGTATACCGACACTTGGATTAGCATGGGGCAAGAGGCTGAGGCGGTGGTCAAGATGCCGGTGTTTATGCCTTATCAGGTTAATGCACAACTTATGAGCTACGCCCGCCCTGATACGATTGTCATGCACTGTTTGCCAGCCCATCGTGGGCAAGAAATTACCGACGAAGTGGCCGATCACGCCAATTCAGCCATTTGGGATCAGGCCGAAAACCGTATGCACGCCCAAAAAGCGATTTTAGCCAAATTGCTTGCAGGCTAAGAAAATTACGAATTATGAATTACGAATTAGGTTTATCATTTACAATAATCCAGTCATGAGTCACGAGTCACGACTTATGACTCGTGACTCGTAGCTCATCATTAATTCGTAATTCCTTATGCTCCAAACTGTCTTGTGGGTCATACAACGTATTAGCAGCCTCGCAATTTTAGATATTTTGCTGGTGGCCGTGGTGTATTTTGGGGTGTTGTCGTTGGTGCGGGCGACCCAAGCGATACCGTTGTTGCGTGGGGTGTTGTTGTTGACCACGGTGAGTGTGGTGTTGGGCGGGCTATCGCAATTGCCGACCTTTGGCATGATTGTCAGGACAATTGTGCCCGCGTTATTGGTGGCGATTCCGGTGATCTTTCAGCCCGAATTACGCCGTGCGCTCGAGCGCTTGGGACGGTTTGGTGAATTAATTGGCACACCGCGCCATAATGAGCTTGAGGATGAGGTACAAACGGTCAGCCAAGCCGCTCATAAACTTTCGAAATTGGGGCATGGCGCTTTAATGATTTTGCAAGGCGACACTGGTTTGCAGCATTTGGTTGATACTGGCACGGCGCTGAATGCCAAGTTAACGGTTGAATTGTTGCTCACTATTTTTCACCCCAATACCCCACTGCATGATGGCGGTGTCATCATTGCCCACAATCAAATTATTGCGGCTGGCTGCGTGTTGCCGCTGACCAATGTGCATCTTGATGATCATCGTATGGGGTTGCGGCATCGGGCTGGGTTGGGGGTGAGCGAGGCCACTGATGCAATTGCAGTGATTGTGTCAGAAGAGACGGGTAGCATCAGCCTTGCGCATGAAGGGCGCATCACACGGCATATCTCAATAGATGAGTTGCAAAAGATGATTTTAAATTTGCGCCAACCCAATTTGCCGCAGCTTGGCATGGGGCATCTTGGTGATTTATTTTCTGGTTTGCAAAAACCCAAAAATGGGCAGCACATGAATGATTAGCAAACACAGCGTTGTGTTTGCTAACCTTTCTTTGATCAAATCATAGCGCGTATTTAGACAAAACTGCGAAAAATTATTTTA
>JAGWYZ010000262.1 GCA_018969115.1 Chloroflexota bacterium
AACACTTGGTGGCTGTAAAAATGAGCATTTAAGGCTTAGGTGCCAATTTCAAAAATGCCGATGACCCCCAGCCAAGGGTATTATCTTTATCTCGCAACTGATACCAGGTAATACCGTCAGCTTGCACTGGCCCCCCAACCACTGGATAAACACCACCTTCAGGCAATCCGCGCAGGCGCTGCCCATTGCGGGCGGGGTCCTTACGAAAATTTAAGCCATCGGGGCCAGTATCAAGCACGCGCACAAATGTACCCACCCCAATTTGCCCGGCGGCTGGGGTTGGGTATGGCGTAGGCGCAGGCGTTGGCGTATCGGCGGGGGCGACATAGGGTGTCGCTGTCGCCGGAACACGCGAAGCAGAGGTTGGCGTAACCAGTGGTCGCGTTGGCGTGGCCTGTGGCCGCCCAAAGATCGACAATTGCGGAATCTGAGGTAATTGAGGCATGTTACGATTAAGAAATGACGCACCAATGCCACAGACAAATAATGACAATGCCAAACTCACCAATGCTGGGATAATGACAGGCGATCGGCGCGGCGGCTCGGGGCGGGGTGGACGTGGCAAACGGGTGAAGGGCTTGAGGTCTTCTTCCCATTGCACGGCTTTTTTATCAATATTTCTCATGCCACCACGGCGGTCGGGTCTTTGCTGAACAGACATTAATGACAATTATAATTTCTCTTGATCATGAAATACATTACAACTGTCTTAGATAAAACATTTACAATTGATATTAATCGTGAAAACGAAGTAATTCTTAATGGCGCACCCCGACCAATCGACCTACGCGCCATCAATAAAGAAGGTGGTGCAGACAAAAACGCCAATGATGGCATGTACTCGATGTTGATCGATAACAAATCATATGAAGTGTTGGTCGAAGAAGTTGATGGTGAATACCGTGTCTTAATTGATGGTGTTTTGTATCCGATTAAGGTGATGGACGAACGCGCCAAACGGTTAGCCGAAGCTGCTGGGGCCTTTGCCACTGCCAGTGGCGATACCAACATTAAATCGCCGATGCCCGGCTTGATTGTAGCAGTGCCAGTTGCCATAGGCGATGTGGTGCAAAAAGGCCAAGTCATTGTGGTACTTGAATCGATGAAAATGGAAAACGAAATAAAGTCACCCCGTGAAGGCACAATTAGCATCATTAAAATTACGCCGCGCCAAACAGTTGAGCAAGGCCAACTCATGATTGTAATTAGCTGAGTTGAACGTCGATTTTCTTGCCGCCATTGGTGGTCACCCACTCGTGGCCGAAATTTTATGGCAACGTGGTTATACCTCTGTGCAAACTGCCCACGCATTTCTTGACCCCGCGGCCTACGTACCGGCACCGTATTATGATTTGCCGGATATCGCAATTGCCATTGCACGGCTGCAAAAAGCCATTGCTCAGCGCGAATTGATCCGTATTTGGGGCGATTTCGATGTCGATGGACAAACCTCAACCAGCCTGCTCTTGCTTGGGCTACGCGAGCTTGGCGCGCTGGTTGATTACACGATCCCCAACCGCGCCACCCAAAATCATGGGCTAAATGCAGATGGTCTGCGACAGGCGATAGCCGATGGGGTGCGTGTTTTGTTGACATGTGACTGCGCCGTCACCGATTTTGATGAAGTGGCGTTAGCACGTGAATTAGGGCTTGATGTCATCATTAGCGATCATCATGATTTGGCAAACGATGACCTTGGCAACCCGCGTTTGCCCGCTGCAAACGCCATTCTAAACCCCAAACGTTTGCCACCCACACACCCATTAGCCAGCTTACCGGGCGTGGGTGTGGCCTATAAGTTGATGGAGGGTCTCGCTGCCAACCAACCATCAAGCATTAACCCCACATCGCTGCTCGATTTGGTGGCGCTGGGCATTATTTGTGATGTCGCCGAGCAACAAAGCGACACCCGTTATTTATTGCAATGTGGCTTGGCCAAATTGCGCAGCAACCCACGTTTAGGTATACGCCAATTATTACAAGCCAGCGGCCTAAACGCCGAGCAATTAGATGCTGAGGGTATTGGCTACCAAATTGGCCCACGACTTAATTCGGCTGGTCGGCTCGATACAGCATCGTTATCGGTCGATTTGCTGACGGCAACTGATGCCATCGTCGCAAAAACACTGGCCACCCGCATCGAAGAATTAAACCAAGAACGCAAAATATTACAACGCAAAATGGATGATGAGGCGTTGGTACTGTTGACCCAACAGCCTAATTTACGCAACGAAAACATTATTGTGCTGGCAATGACGGGTTGGCCACCAAGCGTGTTGGGGGTAGTTGCGTCCAGTATTTCTCAACGATTTCAAAAGCCTACTATTTTAATTTCGGTTCCCGTTTTAGTGGCTGAGGATGATGGCCAAAAGGTCTTGGCACGTGGCTCGGCCCGCAGTTTTGGCGATATTGACATTCACGCTGCAATTGCATCACAGGCTGATCTGATTGAAAGTAGTGGTGGTCACCCAATGGCGGCTGGGTTTTCAATTCGCCCAGAAAATATTAACGCTTTTCGCAAACAAATTTGCGCTTATGTTGCCCGAAATCCACCTAAATCACATGCAAAGCGACAAACATCGATTTATGATATTGCGTGGAAGGATGTATCTTTAGCGTTATGTAACGATTTGGAGCGTTTAGCCCCGTTTGGCGCAGGCAACCCCCGACCTGTTTTACGCAGCAACAATATCATTGTGGCCCGCGCCGAGCCACTTGGCAGCGATGGCAAACATCAGGCCTTGTTTTTAAAAGATGAAACAGGGCATATGGCGCGGGCGCTGTGGTGGCGCAGCACAGGGCAAAATTTGCCCAATGCCGATACGCCATGCAATATCGTATTTACGCTACAACACAATTGGTATCGCAACAAAGTATCGCTCACCATCACCTTACAAGAATTGCGACGGCAAAACGATGAAGCGCTATTAACAACGGATTTAGCCTTAATCGATGAAAGTATCCCAGTCGTCGCGGCCGAAGTGCCCGAAACAGTTTCAGCAGGGCGTATATCCACCCATTTTCGAATTTTAGATTATCGTTTTGCCGAGAACCCGGCTCAAATGTGGCAAGCCTTGATGACTGAATATGGCGAGGCAAATATTGCGCGTTTTGGCGATTTTAGTGGCTTAAATGCCTTAAATGATCATCGCGACGATGCACATTTAAAGGCCGATTTGCTGATGCCGCGCCCCGTGTTAGCCGTTGCCGCCGCCCCAGCCGGGCCAGATGAATTGCGGGCGCTACTGGCACAAACAACCCCACAAGTGATCGCCTTATTTGCACAACAAGTGCCCCATGATCAAGATCAACACGATATTTTAGTGCGGATCATTAAGGGCATGATCAAAGTAGCTGAAAAACGTGGAGACCATTTAGAAGATACGACAGTTATAGAACGGATGGCTTGGCGGGTGCGGCATCGCCCCGCCACGATTGTGGCAGGTATCGCTGAAATTTTGGGTGATCAAAAGACACCCAGCGCAACTTTAAATTTTTTGCTCGAAGAAACGCGGGCCTACCGTCATTATTTTTATACCGCACCAGCAACGGCAGTGCTGGCAAAAAATGGCACGCCGTCATTTTGACGGCGTGCCCAAACATTAACGCGCAGAATCGACAAAAGCGCGAAACAAATTCATCATATCGTCACGCCCTGCCGCCATATCTTCGGGGTGCCATTGCACCCCAAGCGAAAATCGCTTATTCGGCATCTCAAACGATTCAATGATGCCATCGGGTGAGGTCGAAGTTGGCACAAACCCATCAGCCATACGTTTAACCGATTGATGGTGAAAGCTATTAACCCCCGCCTCTGGCACGCCGATGATTTGGGCAATGCGTGAACCAGCCGCAAATTGCGCCGCATGAGAAACCCCATCGCGCGGTGGGTCTGGGTTAATGGCGTAGGCCGAATGCACCAAATTGGTCGGCCATTGCGATGGAATATCTTGAATAAGCGTGCCACCCATAGCAACATTCATCATTTGCATCCCTCGACAAATGCCAAATATGGCTTTGTCATCGGCAACCGCCCATTGGGTGAGCAAAATTTCGGCACGATCACGGTCATCATCTATACCAGCGGTTTTATCGTGTTTGGGTTCGCCAAAAAGTTGCGGGTCACAATCACTACCACCAGCCAACAAAATACCATCACACATTTCATAAAAATGTCGAATCGCATCATTGCCGAGGGCAACTGGCATGAGAAATGGGGCAGCACCTGCCGCGATCAGCGAATGAACATAATTTTTGCTCATGCTATAACGCAGTTTCCCATGTTGAATGGGGGTCGGAATAAGAATGATCGGGGTTTTACTTGACATAGCGCGAAATGATAGCAGAGTTATAGCTGGGTTGCTGAGCAGACTAGAATAACGTCTCGCCCAATTAAAGCAAATTCCTAACAGATGAGGGGGCCATAGTGAAATCGGCGAACTCTTTATCAACTTGAAATCTGCTCTAATAAAAAGAAAGAGAATGTATGAGTGATTTTGCGCATAAATTGCGTTTATGGAGGTCAGCCGAAGTCTTGTTGCTGATCATGAGCATTACCTTTGAGGGTTTTGCCCATGCACAAGAATATGTTGGGGCAGCTTTACCCGTGCCACAATCGGGTATCGTCTTTGGCGGCTTGATCGTGCTATTGGCTGGGGCATGGGTCAGCATTAGCCAACAAAATGCTACACATACTGTAAACACAAGCCATAGCATGTTGATCGTAGCACTGGCTTGGTTACTTACTTCACGTTTTTTACACTTCATCAGCCCAGCAGGCGATAGCTGGCGCTGGCTCACGATTGGCCTTTTTATCGTGTTTTGTGGGTTATGGTGGTTAAAACAACCTTACTGGGCTATATTACTCGCTGTCCTTCTTGGCTGCGGCATCCGCTTATATCTCTTTTCTATCAAACCCATTCACCCTGATTTAGGTGACATGCAGCCCTTAGTCTTGTTGGCACTCGATAAATTTACCCATTTTGAATCGCCATATCGCCTGTATTCAATGCCTTGGGAATTGCCATTAACTTATTTGCCGATCACATGGCTGGCTTATTTACCGGCATTTGTGGCAAAATCAGACATTCGCCTCACCAATTTAATCGCCGATTTATGCATTGGTGCAACACTTTACTTTTTGCCAGACCCCCAAAAACAGCAGAAATCGCTCATGTTATGGTGGTCTTTTATCTTTTTTATCCCCATTTTTAGCGAATATGCCCAAAACACAACCAGCCAAATTTTTTGGCTATTACTGGCGTTTGTATTATTAGCTTTAGCGCATCAACGTAATGGCTGGGCTGCCATATTTCTAGGATTAGGCCTAGTCACTTCGCTATTTATCATCATAGCCACAATTTTTATCGGCTTATATTGGCTAAAACACTATAAATGGCAGCAAGTGGCGGCTTGGGGCAGTATGATTTGCATAATTACGCTAGGTATTGTGTTGCCTTTTATCATTGTCTCGCCCAATGAAT
>JAGWYZ010000263.1 GCA_018969115.1 Chloroflexota bacterium
GCCACCCCATAACAACCCTGAGATAGTGATTTTGGCATTCATTTTGTCTAAATATGCGCTCTGATTTGATAAAGTCACGTGATTTCATCTGACAAAAAAGTGGAAATTGATTTAAGAAACACCCTCTTAGCCAAGATGGAATTCTAGTGGGCGAATCTATCCAAGCTATATAGTGGACCCTAAAAACTGGACAGGAAAAGCACGGAAAGATAGGAACATAAAATAGTCCTCTGAAGAAACAATTTAGCGCAAGTTTTAAAGCAGAAGTGGCACGGGATTGTGTGGCGCAGTTTAAATTGTGAGGCAAATTACCCCACCAACGCCTGCACCTGCGCCCGAAACCGCGCCACATTTGCCAACTTCACTTCGTCGTAACCGCGAATGAGGTCGGGTAACTCGGCTAGCTTGACCGCCCGCTCGTAATTGGCGGGGCCGAGCTGGGCCAATTCATGCTCGATCAACCCGCGATACTCGCCGATGAGCGTCCGCTCAAGTTTGCGCACAGCATCGTAGCCGAAGGGGTCAAAGGGCGTGCCGCGCAGCCCACGCAACCCAACCAAGACGCGGTAAACAGAATCAAACCAGCGCCCTAATTTAATTTTTTGCTTTAGGCCGAGCATTTTGAAAATCGGCGGGTGCAAGTGATACGTCACCGCCGCGTCTGCACCAAATTGGGCTTGCAGCGCTGCCCGCGCCTCTGGCTTGAGGTGCAGCCGCGCCACCTCATACTCGTCCTTATACGCCATCAATTTAAACAAATATCGCGTCACCGCCTCGCTCAGCCGCGTCTGGCCCGGCATCGCCGCCACCTCTGCCGCCTTCACCCGTGCTACAAATTCGACATACTGCGCCGCATACGCCGTGTTTTGGTAAGATGTCAGCTCTTGCACCCTCAAGGTAAGTCCTGAGTGCTGAGTGCTGAGTGCTGAGTGCTTGGTGCTTGATGCGGTGTCTGTATTCTGTATTCTTGGTTCTTGGTTCTTGGTTCTTGGTTCTTGACTCTCCATTCTTCCCAGCCGAAAGGCCGCCAAATTCATCTCGACTTGTGCGCCGTTGAGGGTGATGGCGCGTTCGATGGCATCGGCGCTGATGGGGATGAGACCGCGCTGAAAGGCCACGCCGATCACGATCAGATTCGAGGCCAGATGATCGCCAAAATGTTGCTCGGCCAATGCCTCGGCATCGAAGAAATAATTGTCGTTGGGGCAGGTGTATTGATTGATGACATGGGTCAAAATATCATTGTTCGGGAATTGGGCATCAACATTGCGCACCATGCCGCCGGTTGGCACATGGCTGATTGAGCCGATGGCAACTGTATGACCGGCCCGCGCTCGCGCCAAATTTTGAGGCTGGGTCGCCGTCAACACGTCAAAGGCCAAATACACATCGGCCTCGCCGATGCTGAGCAAATTTGAGCCACGATTGGGACTGGTGCTAATGCGAATATGCGACACCACCGCGCCACCTTTTTGGCTGAGGCCGGTCTGGTCCATGCCATCCACGCATTTGCCATCTAGCAAGGCCGCCGTCGCCAAAATTTGGCTGGCCGTCACCACTCCCGTGCCGCCAATGCCCATGAGGAAGAGGTTGGCCGCCGTTGGCAAGGATGAAGGATGAGGGATGAAGGATGAAGAAAGCTCAAAAGGGCGTGGTTTATGTTCATCCTTCACCCTTTCGCCTTCATCCTTTATATCTTCAACCGTAATGAACGCCGGACAATTGCCAAGCAGACACGAATAGTCTTTGTTGCATGATGATTGGTGTATTTGGGTTTTGCGGCCAAATTCGGTTTCGACGGGGTGAACGCTGAGGCAGTTGGATTTGACGCCACAATCGCCGCAGCCTTCACATACCGCCTCGTTGATGTAGACGCGGGTGGTCGGCTCGATGGCTTTGCCGCGTTTGCGGCGGCGGCGCAGCTCGGCGGCACACATTTGATCGTGGATAAGCACAGTCACGCCATTTACCTCACGTAAGGCGCGTTGTGCCTCGTCTAGCCGGTCACGATGCCATACCTCGACCCCAATCGCCAGCGCATTGGCATCATCGTCTTTCAACTCGTCATACTTTTCAACATCGTTGGTGGTGATGATGATGCGTTTGGCGCCCTCGGCGTGCAGCAAATGGGTGAGCGCTGGCACGGGGATTATGCCATCCACCGCTTGCCCGCCGGTCATGCCAACCGCATCGTTATACAGCAATTTATAGGTGATGTTGGACCCAGCCGCCACCGCTTGGCGAATGGCCAGCGAGCCGGAATGGAAAAAGGTGCCATCGCCTAAATTTTGAAACATGTGCGGGGTGTCGCTAAAGGATTGCGCCCCGGCCCATTGCGCCCCCTCACCGCCCATATGCCCCAAACCGATGGTATTGCGCCCCATCGAATGCACCAAGCCATGACAGCCGATGCCGCCCAACGCCAGCGAGTCGGCTGGCACAATCGTCGAGCGGTTGTGTGGGCAGCCCGAACAAAAATAAGCTTGACGCGGTGCGGAGAGGGGGATTATAGATTGGGGATTAAGGATTAGAGATTGGGAATTGCTTAATCCTTCATCCTTAATCCCTAATCCCCAATCCATAGCCCATCGCGCCAAAATTCCTTGCAACAGAGCCGCATCAAGGCCACCGTGATAGGGGATGAGGGTTTGGTCGTTGGCATCTTTTTTGCCGATGATGCGCGGGCGCTGGGGTAGGGAGTAGAGGGCATCGCGCAGCAAGAGTTCGAGGAAGGCGCGTTTGTCTTCGACCACCAAAATCTCATCTAACCCCCGCGCAAACTGCCTCACCAGTTCGGCATCGAGTGGGTAAACCATGCCGATTTGCAGCAGCCGCACCCCGCCTTGGCGCAGTGCTTCGTCATCGAGGCCGAGATTGAGCAAGGCTTGCCGCACTTCGTAATACACCTTGCCTGCCGCGATGATGCCGACACGAGCATTGGCCCCATCCACCCGCACCCGATTGAGGCCATTGGCCGCCGCAAATTTGACCGCCGCCACCAACCGCCCCTCATGAATTTCTTGTTCGAGCATGATGCTGGTGGGCGAGCCGAGGGTGTGAGTTTGGCTGGTGGCACGGGTGTGCGCCCAAGGTTTGCCCTTATATTCAAATTCGGGCAGGCTGATGTGCAGGCGGTTAGGGTCAACCTCCGCGGTGGCGAATTGGTCGGCCACGTGCGTCTCGATCTTAAATCCCGCCCACAGCCCTGTATAGCGCGACAATTCGTAGCCCAGCCGCCCAAAATCGAGCACATCTTGCACATTGCCGGGCGCGAGCACGGGTAATAGTGCATCATACAGCGCCGTGTCTGAGCGCGAGGGCA
Source organism: Chloroflexota bacterium (assembly GCA_018969115.1). Lineage (GTDB taxonomy): Bacteria > Chloroflexota > Anaerolineae > J036 > Brachytrichaceae > AQU-03. The sequence goes on from JAGWYZ010000263.1 coordinate 3,323, forward strand.
AGGTCGATGACTTCGACATGGCATCATCGCCCACCACTGCCAGCACGCCACCCAATTTGCCGGTGCCGCCGACATTGGCATGTTTAAAAATATCAAGACTGCGGTCGAGGCCGGGCGCTTTGCCATACCACAGGCCGATTACACCGTCATATTTGGGCAATGGCAACAGGTTGGCAATTTGGCTGCCCCAAATCATGGTGGCGGCGAGGTCTTCATTGACACCGGGTTTGAATACGATGTGCTGCGATTTCAGCAACGCGCTTTGCCGTGCCAGCAATAGGTCTAATCCGGCCAAAGGCGAGCCGCGATAGCCAGAGATGAAGCCCGCCGTGTTTAGCCCGTTGGCGGCATCGGCGCGGCGCTGGTCGAGCATAACGCGAATGATGGCTTGCACGCCCGACAGCAAAATGGTGCCGCTGAGCTGGGTGTATTTGGCATCGAGGGTGAAGGGGGGATGGGTTGACATGGGGGTTTAGGGCGATAAAATGAGGTGAAATCTCACGCAAAGGCGCAAAGAGAGAGGCTCTCACAAAGAACACAAAGTTCACAAAGTTTTTTTCTTTGTGTCCTTTGTGAGAGATTTGAAATCTTTACTTTCTTTGTGCCTTTGCGTGAAAAACCTCCAAGGATTATACAAGATGGATATTCGAGAACACAATCGTATTGCGTGGGACAAGCAAGTCGCCGATGATAACGAATGGACGCGCCCCGTCAGCAGCGAGCAAATTGCAGCAGCGCGGCGTGGTGAATGGTCGGTGGTGCTGACGGGCTATCAGCCCGTGCCGCACAATTGGTTCCCGGCCTCGCTGGTGGGGGTGAATGTGCTGTGTTTGGCAGGCGCGGGTGGGCAACAAGGGCCAATTTTTGCCGCCGCCGGGGCCAATGTCACCGTATTCGACAACTCGCCTGCCCAATTGGAGCAAGACCAACGGGTGGCGGCGCGAGATGGCCTGACGATTCGCACAGTTGAGGGCGATATGCGCGACCTGAGCGCCTTTGCCGATGCCAGCTTTGACCTGATTTTTCACCCTGTATCAAACGTGTTTGTGCCCGAAGTGCGGCCCGTGTGGCGCGAATGTCAGCGTGTGTTGCGGGCGGGCGGCACTTTGCTGGCAGGCTTCATGAACCCAGTCGAGTTTGTGTTTGATTTTGACTTAAAAGAGGATATGGGTGTCTTAAAAGTGACGTATGGTTTGCCTTATTCCGATGTTGAGAGCATCACCGCCGATGAGCGTGAGCGCTTGTTTGGGGCCGAGTCGCCGGTCGAGTTTAGCCACACCTTCGATGACTTAATTGCTGGGCAACTTGAGGCCGGTTTTGTGCTGACCGGTTTTTATTCCACCCCGCATCACGCCTCGATCACAGCCAAGTATGGCATTCCGGGTTATTTTGCCACGCGGGCGGTGAAGGTGGGGGATAAGGCTTTTGTTCACTTTGAAAACCATCGCTAGCCTGTCTGTAATTGATTCACGCGCAGGGCGACAAGGAATTTATGAAAACGGTGGGTTTAAAATAGGCTGAGTTTATGTCCCAATTCCCAACCGCCCTGCCCACCCTTCATACTTCGCGGCTCACTATTCGCCCATTTACCGTTGATGACGCCGAAGCCTATCATGCGATTGTTCGCGCCACGTTTGGCAGTACCAAAACGTTAGCCCAACACCGTCAACGTTTGCAATGGCTGGCGTTGAATGAGGCCGCGTTGGCCGAATTGGTGCAGCCGCCTTATGGCGACCGCGCCATCGTATTGCGCGACAGCAACCAATTAATTGGGGCGATGGGTTTTGTGCCCAGCCTTGGCCCATTTGCCCAATTGACCTGTTTTGCCCACGAATCACCCGCCGATCAAGCCCAACGCTTTACGCCTGAAGTGGGTTTGTTTTGGATGATTGACCCGGCCCATCAGCGTAATGGCTATGCGAGTGAGGCGGCGCAGGCGCTGATCGAATATGCTGGCACAGGGCTTAATTTGCGGCGCATCATCGCCACTACCGAATACGACAACGCGGCATCGATTGCGGTCATGCATAAATTGGGTATGTCGATTGACCACAACCCATTGCCCACGCCAGCATGGTTTCAGGTGGTTGGGGTGTTCACATTTTCGTAAATCTCAGGAGATGAAGTGCCGAAACGACTATTACTCCATCCAGTCGGG
>JAGWYZ010000264.1 GCA_018969115.1 Chloroflexota bacterium
TGAAGATGGCATTTGAGCAACGGCGACCTGCCCCTGGTTTGATGGTGCATACTGATCGTGGGATACAATTTGCGGCGCGGGCGTATGTCAAATTATTGACAACCCACCACGCTTTGCAAAGCATGAGTCGTAAGGGGGACTGTTACGATAATGCGATGATGGAGTCTTGGAATGCACGATACAAGGTTGAATGGCTGCCTGAGCAAAATTATGTTTCGCGCTCGTTAGCCAAACTTGACCTGTTTGAATATATCGAAGTACATTACAACCGCCGCCGTCCGAAGACACGTTTAGGTGGGTTATCCCCTGCCCAATTTGAAGCAAAACACCTTGCGGAATTCCGCAAGTAGTGACTCCATTTTTAGGGGGTCACTTCATATAGCCCCGCGCAACCGCGCAAAGCCTAATCTTAAGAAGATACTAAATGGGTATAAAATAAAATTTGTTATATGTCTACATTATCGGTTTCCGTTCCATTCGAGCAAATTGCTATTGCGGTAAGTCGACTTGAAGCGAATGATTTGCGTAAATTATTTAAGCAATTACCAACATTGCGTCGTATTCAAGATCATGCAAAACAAACACGTTCAACGGCAATCAGTGATGTCGTCGATTTTTTAGCAACACACCCTAACGATGGCGAGATTTTGGCTTATAAAATTTCAGATGCGCATCAAGAGCAGCTTGATGCGTTATTGCAGAAAAATATTGATATTGGGTTAACACCCGAAGAAGATGAGATATTAGATGATTTTTTTCGTGCTGATGAGATTATTGGTGGCTTAAAAGCACGCATATTGAAATCACGTGCCAAAGTGTAAAATATGCCTATATCACGGTCTTCAATTTCTGCTGGGTTACGAGAATCAATTGTTAAGAGGGCGAATTCAAGATGTGAATATTGCTGTTTACCCGAAATTAGCTCAGCATTGTCTTTTCAAATTGATCATATTTATCCAGTAAAACATGGTGGTGCAACCAGCTATGAAAATCTAGCGTTTTCATGCCCACTTTGCAATCGCAATAAAGGTTCAGATATTGCTGCCATTGATCCATTAACCCATGAGCTTACAGCATTATTTAATCCACGTATTCACAATTGGGCTGAACATTTTGAAATAGTGGATGGACGAGTATATGGAAAAACAGCGATTGGGAGGGTTACGGCCATTATCTTGCGATTTGACGACCCACGCCGCATTTATATTGTTGACTCATGATTTAAGGCAAGCTTGTTGACCCACTCAAACCTCGGCGACACCACAATTTCAGCCATTGCCGATGCCACCGAGCGATTGCCAGCAAAGTCGTAAGCCCGCACGCAATAGCCATACACATTGCCCGCCAACGCCGTCTCATCAACATAATTTGTGGTGAGCGACGAGCTAACATGCTCAAACGCGCCGCCATTGCTGGCACGCAAAACCTCATAGCCATATACACCTTGTGGGTCGATGGCGGGTTTCCACGTTACCCGCACCCGCCCATCGTCATTTAGCTTGGTGCTAATGTGCGGCCCTTCGTCTGGCCATGTCGGCGCAATATCGTCATTTGGCGCTTCGGGCGCATGTAAAAATTCGCGCGGCCACAGCGAACCACAACGCACTTGTTTAAAATTTTCATCGAGTTGTTTGCACACATTGCCATAAATACAACGCACAATCGTGTTTTCGCGCCCGAGTCGCGCCTTTTTGGGCATATCGGGGTCGGCCAGCAACGCCCGTGCAAAGCCGATCATATCGGCATTACCGGCTTGCAGAATGGCATTACCGTCGCTGGGGGTGCGTATTTTGCCGGTCGTCACCACCTTAGTCGTTAACTGCGGTGCATGGGTCGCCAAAAACGCCTTCACCCCAGCGGCCAAATAGACATTGGGCGCATCTTGAAAGCTGGCGGGGGGCATGGTGCGATCACCCGAATAGCCGGTGTAGGGGTAGGGGGCCTCGCCTTCTTCATGTTGGGCGTCTTCAAATTTGCCGCCTGCCGATAGGCTGACATAATTTGCGCCCAATTGCGCCAAGCGTAGCGCCATATATTTGGCATCGTTTAGCCCATAACCATCTTTAATACATTCTTCAGCATCGAAACGCACCCCAATCGGGTAATCATCCCCCACGCGCTGGCGCACCCGCAGCATTACTTCAGATGGCACGCGCAGCCGTGTTTCGAGACTGCGCCCGCCATATTCATCACGGCGTTTGTTGCGGGTCGATAAAAACGATGAAAGGGTATAGGCGTGGGCCATGTGCAACTCAACTGCATCATAGCCAGCCTCGCGCACCCGCGCCGCGGTGTCGGCATAGGCTTGAATGATGGCCTTGATCTCGTCTTGGCTCAACATATCGACCGTTTGCCGCCAGCCCGAGCGGGCAATTTTTAGAAAATGGATGATTTGCAGCGCGACTTTTGATGGGCCATTGTCGTGAATACGCGCCACAAGTTCCCGATGTCCGTCCAAAAATTCATCGCTGCCCAGCCGCAGCAATGGCCCGCTTTTTGATTGATGCACCGCCGTTGCCTCGACCACAATGAGCCCCACTTCGCCACGTGCAAAACGGGTGTAGCGGTCGGTAATGGCTTGGTTGACAAGCCCATCTTCGCCCGACAGGCGCGTCACCATCGCTGGCACAATCATGCGGTTGGGCAGGGTTAGCTGATTGATACGAATGGGAGCGAGGATCAGATTGGTCATGTTGTTGGTTGGGGGGTTATCGTGCTGGTGCGCTGCTGAATTTGACATCTAGCCTTCTGCCCACGTCAACACGACTTTGCCCGAATCGCCCGACAACATGGCATCGAAGCCTTGTTGAAAGTCTTGATATGGGAACCGATGGGTGATGATCGGGCTGATATCTAGCCCCGATTGCAGCATGACCGTCATCTTATACCAAGTCTCATACATTTCGCGCCCATAAATACCGCGAATGGTGAGCATATTAAAGATGACTTTATCCCAGTCAATCGCCATTGTTTCAGATGGGATGCCGAGCATGGCGATTTTGCCGCCATGACACATATTTGCCAGCATATCACGAAACGCTGCTGGATTTCCACTCATCTCTAGTCCTACGTCGAAGCCTTCACGCATGCCGAGTTGGGTCTGCACATCGGTTAGGCTGGTGCTACGGGCATCGACCGCCAGCGTCACGCCCATTTTGCGGGCCAGCGCCAGCCGATAAGGGTTGACATCGGTGATGACGACATGGCGTGCCCCAGCGTGGCGTACCACCGCCGCCGCCATAATGCCAATTGGCCCCGCGCCGGTAATCAACACATCTTCGCCCAACACATCAAATTGCAGCGCGGTGTGTACGGCATTGCCAAATGGGTCGAAGATCGACTGAATGTCACGCGGGATGTGTGGATCGTGATACCACACATTTGACATCGGCAAGGCAATGTATTCGGCAAACGCACCTGCGCGGTTGACCCCCACGCCCATGGTGTGTTTGCATAAATGTCGCCGCCCGGCCAAGCAGTTGCGACAATGCCCACACACCACATGCCCTTCGCCGCTCACAATATCGCCGGGGTGAAAATCTCTGACCATTGCGCCCACTTCGACGATCTGGCCGACAAATTCGTGTCCCACTACCATCGGTACAGGGATGGTGCGCTGTGCCCAAGCATCCCATTTGTAAATGTGCAAATCTGTGCCGCAAATGCCGGTGCGCAACACTTTGATCAAGACTTCATTGATGGCGATTTCTGGCACGGGCACTTCGTCTAGCCATAGGCCACGCTCGGCTTTTTTCTTTACAAGGGCTTTCATTTTCATGGAGCTATCATCTCATAAATGAATGGTTGAATGGTTTAATAGTTGATTAATAACTCACGCGTCATCAATCAACTAATCAACTAATCAACTAATCAACTAATTAACCATTCAACTACCCAACCAACCAACCATTTAACCCTTGATTATTGCACTTGCCGCCGAAATGGCTCTTTTTTAATATTGGCTAGCAATAAGGCATCGAGACTGTTGTTTTCAAGCCCGCTTTGAATGACACGAAAGGCGGCGGCGGTGGCGGTAACGGTTTGGTCGATGTCATTTGGCGTATGCGCCAAGGTGGCTTTGAACGATGTGCCCGTATGCACCCCGCGCCGCGCCATTTCTTGCACAAACAAGGTCGAGACTTTGCGCCCATCCACCCCATTCGGCAGGTCGAATGCCAGATAGGGATTGGCAAAAATGCCAGCGCAACGCCCATTCAACCCCGCCGAAATGAAAGCTTGGTTTAGCCCAGATCGTAACCGTTCGCCAATTTCGCGCAGCACGCGCTCAGAATCGCGTCTTTTTAGCTCGCGAATGGTGGTCAATGAGGCGATCAGACCGATGTTATCGCTCCAATATGAACTTGAAATAAACATACGCGCCGCCGGGGCCATGACCTCGCGTGAGCCGACGACGGCTCCCATCGCATAGCCATTCGACATGGCTTTGGCGATGACGGTCATGTCGGGTGTAACGCCCACTACGCTTTGAATGCCGCCAATGGCTTGCCGCCACCCACATGATACTTCATCGAAAATAAGCACGACGCCGTGTTTACGGGCGAGGGCTTGCACGCCAGCCAAGTAACCAGCGGGCGGCAATTCACTGCGGGCTGGCTCCATCATAATGGCCGCCACCTCGCCGGTGTGGGCAGTTAATAGCGCTTCGAGCATGGCGAGATCGCCATAACGAAATGGCAGCACCGTGCCTGCGAGCGCCCGCGGCACCCCAATCGGCTCGATTCCGGCAAAGGGGTATTCGCCACTGTCAGGGTCTACGCCAAAGTTAGCGGCCTGATACCAATCTTGCCAGCCGTGATAGCCACAAAAAAGAATTTTGTCGCGTCCAGTCGTGCCACGCGCAATCCGCGCCGCCACCGCGCAAGCTTCACCGCCGCCTTTGGTATAGCGCACCATTTGGGCACTGGGGATGGTTTGGCACAGTTCTTCTGCCAATTCAATTTCGAGCGGGCTGTTGAGGGTGTATAAACTGCCGCGATTAATCTGTTCTTTGACGGCGGCGTCAACCACTGGGTCGGCGTGGCCCAAAATGATGGCCCCGACGGCGTTGACCCAATCAACGTATTGATTTTCATCGACATCGACAAAATGCGAGCCGCTAGCGCGGTTGGCATAGATGGGGCTGACCCCTTGCGCAAATTGGTCGGCACGGCGGCTGATCAATTGCGTCCAACCCGGAATCAATTCACCTGCCCGTTTGTAAAGCGCTTGGCTTTGGGAAACATCTGGAAAATGGGTCATCTTTTTGTAAATAGCGCAAATTTCTAAAAGTTGAAGGGCTGATTTCATTATCTTAGGACTTACGCACAACTTAATTTTTTTACCACGAAGAACACAAAGACCTCAAAGATTAAGCCAATTTCATATCTTTTCTTTGTGTTCTTCGTGTTCTTCGTGGTGAAATCTCTTGATTTGCGTAAGTC
>JAGWYZ010000265.1 GCA_018969115.1 Chloroflexota bacterium
ACGCATACGGCCTCAGCAATTGCTGAGGCCGTATGCGTTTTTCAGGAGAAGGAGCAATAGAAACCAGAAATAAAACCGCTTATTTGTGGGTGATGCGTGAGCCGTTGACATCGATGCGCGGTACCGTGCGAACCTTGCTGGTGTTGGTGGTTGGCTCGTAGGTGAACGGAGTTCTAAGTTTTGCAAGGGAGATATTCGGGTTATCTCTCATGGTTGCACCATGTTTTGCAAACGTGAGAGCCTGTTGTTGCAGAAAGATAGTCTATATAGGAGATACCATCGGATGAAATTTGGCAAAAATAGCATTGCAAAATGATGTATGCTTGGTGCATGAGTATTCTCGACCTTGAGCATGGTTTTATTCGCATTCGCACCCAATTTATCCAAGAGATCAACAGCGAGGCCCGCTGGTATCGTCACGCCAAAACCGGCGCACAACTCATTTCGGTGGTCAACGATGACGAAAACAAATGCTTTGGCATTAGTTTTGCCACCCCGCCCGAAGATAGCACCGGCATTGCCCATATCATGGAGCATAGTGTTTTGTGTGGCTCACGCAAATACCCACTCAAAGAGCCATTTATCGAGTTGGCAAAAGGCTCACTTAAGACCTTTTTAAATGCCATGACTTATGCCAATCGCACGGTCTACCCTGTGGCTAGCACCAATCTGCAAGATTTTTATAACTTGATGGATGTGTATTTAGATTGTGTGTTTTATCCACGCATCACCCCGCATACTTTGCAGCAAGAGGGTTGGCATTATGAATTAGACAGCACCGATGGTCAAATGATCTATAAAGGCGTGGTTTTTAACGAAATGAAAGGCGCTTATTCATCAGCCGATGGTGTATTTTGGAAGCGCTTGCAACAATCATTGTTCCCCGACACCATTTATAGCCTCGATTCAGGCGGCGACCCCACCGTGATTCCTGATTTAACTTACGAACAATTTAAACATTTTCACGAGACCTATTATCAACCTGCCAACGCCCTGATTTGGTGCTGGGGTGATGACGACCCAACGCGTCGACTTGCCATCCTCAATGACTGGCTTGACAATTTTCCATCGTCCCAATCCCCAATCCCCAATCCCCAATCCTCAATCCCCAATCTGCTCGCACACGTCAAGACCCATCAACCCAGATTTGCAGCGCCAAAATTTGCCGAATTTGGCTTCGATTCGGGCAAAGATGCTGCCGACAGCAAAAAAGCCATGACCAGCGTCAATTGGCTGATTGGCCGCATGAGCGAAGCCGAAGATATGGCCTGGAGCACCCTTGGCTATGCCCTCACCGGCACTTCGGCCTCGCCTTTGCGCAAGGCTTTGCTCGATTCGGGTTTGGGCGAAAGCGTCTTAGGTGGCTTTAGCTATTATCTGACCGAGGCCACCTTTGGGGCGGGCTTAAAAGGCATTGTGGCGAGCGATGCCGCCAAGGTTGAGCAATTGGTGATTGACACCCTGCAAAATGTCGCCGAGCATGGCCTAGAAGCCGAGATGATCGAGGCCGCCCTTAACACGATAGAGTTTTATTTGCGCGAGCAAAACACCGGCGGCTTCCCACGTGGGCTTTCGGCCATGATTGGTGGCATGGGGCGCTGGGTGCATGGCGAAGACCCGCTCGAAAGTTTGGCTTACGAGGCCCCGTTAGCCGCGCTCAAAACGCGCCTCGCCAGCGGCGAAGCGGTCTTTCAAAACCTCATTCGCCAGCATTTGCTAAATAACCCGCATCGTGTGCAAGTATTGCTCAAACCTGACCCCAGCCTGCGGACCGCCGAAGACGCCGCCGAACGCGCCAGACTGGATGCAGCGCGGGCTGCCATGAGTGCTAAACAGGCGCAACAGGTGGTTGATGACACCCAATTGCTCAAACAACTGCAATCGGCAGCCGACGCCCCCGAAGTGTTGGCGCTTATTCCATCGCTCAAAATGAGCGATCTTGAGCCAAAAGCCAAGACCATCCCCATTCAAGAAATTAAGCTGCCAGAGGATGCCCGCTTTTTATATCACGATTTGTTCACCAATGGCATTGTTTACCTCGATTTGGCGTTTGATTCGCGGGCTGTGCCACAGGCCGATGTGCCTTATTTGGGTCTGATCGGGCGTTTGTTGCTTGAAATGGGCACCCATAAAGAAAATTATGTGCGGCTGACCCAACGCATCAAGCAAAAAACCGGCGGCATTTGGAGTGGGGCTTTAAATTCGACGGTGAAGGCTGGGGCCGGAAAATTTGAATCGCGCTTTATGTTGCGCGGCAAAGCCACCATGCAGCATTTAGACGACATGCTCGACCTCATGCGCGAGGTGTTGACCGAGGCCAAATTAGACGACAAAGCTCGGTTTAAACAAATTTTGCTGCAAGAAAAAGCTGGTGAAGAATCGGGCCTCGTGCCGGGCGGCAGCGGGGTGGTTGGCACGCGCCTAAATTCGCAATTTAACCTAGCTGATTGGGTGGCTGAGCAAACCGGCGGTGTGAGCTATTTGTTTTTTGTGCGTGGCTTGATCGAACAAGTAGCGCAAGATTGGGATGCGGTGGCGGCCAAGCTTGAAGCGGTGCGCAAAGCCTTGGTTAACCGCGCCGGTTTGGTGGTGAATGTCACCCTTGACGCGGCGAATTGGGCGCTGGCTCAGGGCAAATTGCAGCAATTTGTGGCCAGCTTGCCCGCCCAACTTGGTCCAGCCGCGCCAAGTTGGCAGCCCACGCTGACCCGTGTCGATGAAGGGTTGACTATTCCGGCCCAAGTGAATTATGTCGGCAAAGGCATCAGCCTGACCGAGTTGGGCATTGAAACCAAAGGCTGGATGGCGGTGGTCAACCAATATGTGCGCACCACTTGGTTGTGGGATCGGGTGCGGGTGCAAGGCGGGGCGTATGGTGGTCAATTGCTTTTTGATTCGCTGGAGGGCACTTTGGCGATGGTGTCGTATCGTGACCCGAATTTGCAAAAGACGCTGGAGGTGTATGATGCCGCCGCCGAATTTTTGCGCACCCATGTGCCCGATGCCCATGAACTAACCCGCTGCATCATCGGCAGCATCAGCAACCTCGATGGCTACCAATTGCCCGATGCCAAAGGCTATAGCTCGATGTTGCGACATTTGCTCAACACCGAGGCCACCCGCCAACAATGGCGCGACGAGGTGCTTGGCACCACCGCCGCCCATTTTCACGCCTATGCCGATCTGCTCGACTTGTTGCGTCAGCATGGGCGTGTGGTCGTGATGGGTTCGGCGCAGGCGATTGAGGCCGCGAATGCCGTCAACGGTGGCGATTGGTTGCGGGTGACGAAGGTGCTGTAACCGTTGCAATCAGGACGGTGCGCCGGTGCGAGGCTCTGATTTGGCATGGGCAAAAGACGCGCCATCGGCAGGTTTCTACGATTCATTATGACAAAGACAAAAGATAACGGCACGAAAGAAGAGCCGATTGAAAAGCAACTATGGAAGGCGGCGGATAAGCTGAGAAAAAATATTGATGCGGCTGAATATAAGCATATTGTGCTGGGGCTGATTTTTTTAAAATATATCTCGGATGCGTTTGAGGAGCTATATGCAAAATTGAAACGTGGCGAGGGTGATTATGTTGGGGCCGACCCAGAGGACAAGGACGAATATAAGGCGGAGAATGTTTTTTTTGTGCCCGAAATTGCACGTTGGTCGTTTTTGCAAGCGCGGGCCAAACAAACCAGCATCGGTAAAGATGTGGATAACGCGATGGATGCCATCGAAAAAGACAACCCATCGCTTCGGGATGTATTGCCCAAGGTATTTGCGCGGGGTAATCTTGACCCAACGAGCTTGGGTGGGCTGATTGACTTGGTGAGCAATATTGCGCTGGGTGATGCCAAGGCCCGTAGTGCGGATGTGTTGGGGCACGTGTTTGAATATTTTTTAGGCGAATTTGCGCTGGCCGAAGGCAAACAAGGGGGGCAGTTTTATACACCGCGTAGTATTGTTGAACTGTTGGTGAAAATGCTTGAGCCGTATAAGGGGCGGGTGTATGACCCGTGTTGTGGTTCGGGTGGTATGTTTGTGCAATCTGAGAAGCTGGTGGCAGAGCATCAGGGTAAGCTAAATGATATTTCGATTTATGGGCAAGAGAGCAACCAAACCACGTGGCGGCTGGCAAAGATGAATTTGGCGATTCGTGGCATTGATAGCTCGCAGGTGAAATGGAACAATGAAGGCTCGTTTTTGAATGATGCGCACAAAGACTTGAAAGCTGATTTTGTCATTGCCAATCCGCCGTTTAATGATTCGGATTGGTCGGGCGATTTGTTGCGCACTGATGGCCGCTGGAAATTTGGTGTGCCACCCAGCGGCAATGCCAATTATGCGTGGATACAACACTTTTTGTATCACCTCAGCCCAAACGGGGTGGCGGGGTTTGTGTTGGCAAAAGGCTCGCTTACCTCTAAAAGTTCGGGCGAAGGTGAGATTCGCAAAGCCTTGATTGAGGCGGGGCTGGTAGATTGTGTGGTGAATTTGCCAGCCAAGCTGTTTTTGAATACGCAGATTCCGGCGTGTTTGTGGTTTCTTAGCCGCAACAAGGCCAATGGCAACCGCAGCAATGAGATTTTGTTTATTGATGCACGTAACGAAGGCCACCTGATTAACCGCCGTAGCAAAGAGCTGGCGGCTGCCGATATTCAGAAAATTAGCGATACCTATCACGCTTGGCGGGGGGCGGCGGGGGGCGTTGCCGTTGGCAGGTATGAAGATATTAAGGGCTTTTGCAATTCGGCCAGTTTGGCGCGGGTGCGTGAGCTAGATTATGTACTGACCCCGGGTCGCTATGTTGGGCTACCGGATGAGGTGGATGAGTTTGATTTTAACGTGCGATTTGGGGCGCTAAAGGCCGAATTTGAGGCGCAGCTGGTGGAAGAAGCACAGTTGAACGCGCTGATTTTGGAGAATCTGAGCAAGGTGAGGATTTGAAGCAACGTCTATGAAATATGGATTAAGCGAGGCCCAATTGCAAGAAATAATCACGTTTATTGGGCAATACCCCGAAGTTGAGGCGGCGGTGCTGTTTGGCTCACGCGCCATTGATACGTATAAAGAAGCCTCGGATGTGGATATTGCCCTCAAAGGCGCACGGGTAACGCATGGGCTGGCGGCAAAGATGAAGTTTGACATTGAGGAAGACTCGCTTTTGCCGTTTTTCTTCGATTTTGTGGCCTATCCGCTCATTACCAACGAGGCGCTGAAAACACACATTGACACGAAGGGAGTGGTGATTTTTCGGCGGGGCGGAGCGGGGGAATGGAAATCGTGTAAATTGGGAGAATTGGCTTTAATTATTGATTGTGAGCATAAAACCGCACCGTTAGTTGGTAATGGTGATTATGTTTCAGTTAGAACAACTGATATGAAGTGACCCCCTAAAAATGGAGTCGGAGATAATGGAAAAAGAAATGAAA
>JAGWYZ010000022.1 GCA_018969115.1 Chloroflexota bacterium
GTGATGCGGTGACTTGAGTCTGGGAAAGCCTTAAGCGATTCAAACGAAAGCGCATGCAGCCACCCGCGATGGCTGCATGCGCTCAAGCAAATCAAATCCCCAAACCCCAAACCCTCCTTATTTCCCCTTCGCTCGAAACCGATCTTGCAAGCTCTGCACCATCAACTTGCCTTTCTTGAGCGCGGCGATGCCCTGAACGGCGGCGGTGGCGGCGCTGAGGGTGGTGAGCAGCGGCACGCTATGCAGCACTGCTGCCATACGCATAGCGCGGCTGTCGTCTTGGGCATGTGCGCCCATGGGGGTGTTGATGATCAATTGCACCTGTCCGTGCCGCACCAATTCAACGGTATGATCGCCGCCCTCATACACTTTGTTGGCAATGATGACGGGCAAACCCACCTGCGACAGCACACTGGCTGTGCCAGACGTGGCGATGAGCTTGAAACCGAGCCGGTGCAGGTCACGCGCAATTTTGATCACTGCGCCCTTATCAAAATCGTTGACGGTGATGAGGGCATTGCCACTAGTGGGCAAGGGTGCGCCGGCCATGAGCTGGGCTTTGGCGAAGGCGTGCCCAAAGCTGTCGGCGCTGCCCATCACTTCGCCGGTCGATTTCATCTCTGGCCCCAATTTGTAATCGGCCCCCGGGAATTTTTTGAAGGGCAAGACCACTTCTTTGATGTGAAAACCTTCGACATCGGGCGACTCGGTAAAGCCTAGATCGTTGAGGGTTTTACCCCCCATGATCTGGGCCGCATATTTGGCGATTGGGTAGCCGGTAGCTTTGCTGACATAAGGCACCGTGCGCGAGGCGCGTGGGTTGACCTCTAGCACATATACAATCTCGTCCTTGATGGCATATTGCACATTCATCAGCCCTTTTACGCGCAGCGCCACACCGAGGCGCTCGGTGTAATCACGCATAATTTGATCGTGATAGGCGCTGATTTTGATGGGCGGCAAGACACAGGCGCTATCGCCCGAATGCACACCTGCTTCTTCGATATGCTCCATCACCCCCACCACTACCACATTGTCGCCATCGCCAATGGCATCGACATCGGCCTCGAATGAATCTTCGAGGTAATGGTCGATCAGCACCGTGATTTTGCCGGCTGCGTTGGCCTCAGAGACGCGGGTGGCCTCGATCAAGAATTTGGCCAGCATCTCGTCATCGTGGGCAATTTCCATTGCCCGTCCACCGATGACATAAGATGGGCGTACCAACACTGGGTAGCCGATGCGCTGAGCAATGGCTTTGGCCTCTTCGAGCGAGGTGGCCGCGCCCCAGGCTGGGCTGGGGATGTCTAGCTCGGCCAACAAATTGCCGAAGCGAATGCGGTCTTCGGCCAAGTCGATGGCATCGGGCGTGGTGCCCAAAATTGGCACGCCGGCCGCCGCGAGGCCGCGTGTAAGGTTGATGGGTGTTTGCCCACCAAATTGCACGATCACGCCTGTGGGCTTTTCGGTATCGATCACATTCAACACATCTTCCAAGGTCAGCGGCTCAAAATACAGCCGGTCGGCGGTGTCATAGTCGGTACTGACCGTTTCGGGGTTGCAGTTGATCATAATGGTCTCAATATCCATCTCGCGCAGCGCCAAACACGCCTGCACGCAACAATAATCAAACTCGATGCCTTGCCCGATGCGGTTTGGCCCACCGCCCAAAATGACAATTTTGCGCTTGTTGGTCGGCTCTGCTTCGTCTAAGCGCTCGTAATGTGAATATAGATACGGCGTGTGGGCCTCAAATTCGGCGGCGCAGGTGTCTACACGGTAAAACTTGGCGCGTATGTCGTGGCTGAGGCGCAGTTGGCGGATGTGGGTTTGGTTGATTGGTTGATTGGTTGCTTGGTTGCTTGGTTGCTTGTTAATCAATTCTGCAATTCGCACATCGCTGATGCCCATGCGTTTGGCGCGGCGTAGGATGGGGATTAGGGATTGGGGATTAGGGATTGGGGATTGGGGATTAGGGATTAGGGATTGGGGAGTTGTGGCATTCATCCCTAATCCTTCATCCTTCATCCCTAATCCTTCATCCTTCATCCCTAATCTTTCATCCTTCATCCCTAATCCTTCATCCTTCACCCCTAATCCTTCATCCTTCATTCCTAATCCTTCATCCTTCACCCCTAATCCCCAATCTTTGATCTCATTTTCCATCGCCACAATCAATTGCATTTGGGCCACAAACCACGGGTCAAAATGGGTGACGGCGCAAATGTCGGCTTGGCTAACGCCTGCTCGCATGGCGTCGAGGGTTTTAAAGAAACGTTGGGCGGTGGGGATGCCCAATTGGGCGATATCGTCGCCGAGTGTCCATTTGTCAGTTTCAATTTTTAGCTCTAGCCCGCGCAACGCCTTGTTCATGGCTTCGGGGAAGGTGCGACCAATCGCCATCACCTCACCGACTGATTTCATTTGTGGGCCAAGCGTGGGGTCGGCGCCGGGGAATTTTTCGAAGGCCCAGCGCGGAAATTTGACCACGCAGTAATCGATGCTTGGCTCGAATGAGGCGGGGGTGACGCGTGTGATGTCGTTTGGGATCTCATCTAACGAATAACCAACTGCCAGCAACGCCGCAATTTTGGCGATGGGAAAGCCGGTGGCTTTGCTGGCCAAGGCCGATGAGCGGCTGACCCGTGGGTTCATCTCGATGATGACGACATCGCCATTCTTAGGGTTAACGGCAAATTGCACATTGCTGCCACCGGTCTCGACCCCGACCGTGTTCATCACCACCCGCGCTTGGTCACGCAGGCGCTGATATTCGCGGTCGCTCAGGGTTTGGGCGGGTGCAACCGTGATGCTGTCGCCGGTGTGCACACCCATTGGGTCGAGGTTTTCGATGCTGCATACCACTACAAAGTTGTTCTTGCAGTCACGCATCACCTCAAGTTCATATTCTTTCCAGCCCAATACACTCTGCTCGATCAAGACTTCGTGCACGGGCGACTCGCGCAGCCCATGTTCAACTTTGTGCTGAAATTCATCTTGGGTAAACACAATGCCACCGCCGCTGCCGCCTAGGGTAAATGAGGGGCGAATGAGACAGGGCAGACCGACCTTGTCAGCAATTTTTTGTGCTTCTTCAACTGTGCGGGCCACATCACCTTTGGGTAATGACAGCCCAGCTTTGGTCATGGCCTCCTTAAATTTAAGGCGGTCTTCGGCCAAATCAATCGCTTCGGGTTGTGCGCCCAGCAAAACAACGCCATGTTTTGCCAAAATACCTTGTTTGTGCAAATCCATTGCCAAATTTAATGCGGTTTGGCCGCCGACGGTGGGCAGCACGGCATCGGGTTTTTCTTTAATGATGATTTGCTCCACCATTTCGGGGGTGAGGGGTTCGATATAAGTCGCATCGGCAAATTCGGGGTCGGTCATGATGGTGGCTGGGTTTGAATTGACCAAAATGACACGGTAGCCTTCACGACGCAATACTTTGCAGGCTTGCACCCCAGAATAATCGAATTCACACGCTTGCCCAATGACGATGGGACCGGCACCAATGACCAAAATTGAGTGGATATCTGTTCGTTTCATGATAAAAAATCGATGCCCCAAGGCATGGCGGGCTAATTTACCCGCTGGGGCTAATCTGCGTTATGACACTTTTGTGCCACGCAAGATTATTTGCGGGGGCGAATTATCCCATTGGCTGAGATGGGTTTTAACGCATTTGCTTGTTTCAGACCGTAAAATTCACGGGCTGGCAATCGCAAAAATTGGCAAAGACATTGGCGGCGGCCATACGCGGGGCGATGCGTGGTGACTCACAATTGTATGTGGCAACCAAGGTGTTATCTGCGTTTCGGCGGGTAAAGACAACCCCACCATTACGGCGGTACAGCATTGTGCAAATTCGCCGATCTTAGGCGAAGCGTGTTTTTACCGCCAAAATACCGCGTCTGATCCAAATGCCCAGCCCGATCAGCAACCCCAACACAATGGCGCAAATATATTCGATGGCTGGCACACGTATAATTTCATTGACTTTATCCCAACCGCGTTGCCCATAAATAATGGCGATGAGGGCGGCAAAAAGTGCATAAACCAGCCATTTTTGCCAATTTTTTAGCCCAAGGCCATGTAGTTGAGTGACGACAAAAATGAGGCCAAAGCCAAAGGCGAACATTGGCCAAGTCACCTCGGTTAGGGTACCCTGTACTTGTTGCGCTGCGACCAAGGCCCCATGAATCAACACCGTCACCTCTTGTGTCACCATCCACCAACGGTTAACGTGAATGCGCGTGAGGAACAAGCTGCCTTGTAGCATGAGCAAGAACATGTAAAGGAAACCGATCAAATGGCCTTGGGTGTTTTCGCCGGGGTGATACCAAAAGGTGTAAATGGTGGCCCACGAGAAAACATAACCGTGATATTTCTTGGCGAATTCGATAATGCTTTTGCCAAATGGCAAGCGTTTGCCAAAAAAAATCCCGCGTCGGTTATTTTCCATCAAGATGATCCACACCAACATCAAGATGACCGAGCCTTGTGAGCTAAAAATGCTGGTGTCTTGGGCCAGTTTGTCATAAAACAAATGGGTATGTAACCAGTGCCAACCGATAAAGCCAGCATTAACCGCCAAAGCTAACATATTGACGCGATGAAGGCCTTTGGTGTAGGTTTTAACTTGGGTTTGGGCGTAATAAATTAAGCCCCAGATGGCGAGTTGGTGTGCGGCATAAGACCCCCACGCCAGCGTCCGCGTGAACCATGTGGGGGATTGTAAAATCCAATAATACCAAAATGGGCCTTGATCTTCGGGTTTGGCAAACATCACCAGCCGATCACCCGTTAGCCAAATGAGGCCGGTGAACAAAAAACTAAAGACAATACCACCCCAAAGCGCGAGATTGCCATACTTTTCAGCTGAAAATGGGAGGACTGTTTTAGATGGGGGGGTATTTGAAGAATACATGGTTATAACGTTAAGCTCATTTTGCATCTGGTTAATTATGAAAATATTGAATAAATATTAATTTTTGATGAGAGAGACGATTGTTTGAACGGCAGTTTGAACGCCGTTTTCATTTGAAAGTTGTTGGCTGATGGTTTGGGCGCGTTGTTGTAACGAAAAGTTGTTGAGGCATTGGGCCAGTGCAGCGCTGAGGTGATTGGCATTAATATGGCGAAGTGGGATAGGTTGCGGCGATACGCCCATCGCATGGGCACGATTGGCCCAAAAAAATTGGTCAGCGGCGATGGGGGTGATGAATTGGGGTTGACCCGCCTGAAACGCTGCGGCGGTTGTACCAGCCCCACCATGATGCACAATGACACGCATGTGTGGAAAAATCCAAGCATGAGGGGCTTCGTTCACAAACAAAATGTGGGGCGGGGCGGGTGTGGGCGGCTGTTGGTGGCTGGGTAATAGCATCACCGCCCATACATCATTGGTGGTTGAAGCCTGTGACACAGTGTCGATGAAGCTGCTGGTTTGGCTGGGCTGCATACTGCCTACTCCGACATAAATGAGGCGCGGGTGCTGGGCCACATAATCGCGTAGGGCGGCGTTAGGTGCTGCGGTTTGGCCCAAAAACCAATAGCCGGTGCTGTGATGCTGGGCCGGCCAATCATGGGGTGTTGGCACGATGTGGCGGCTGAAGCCATAAAGCACAACGGCATTGGGCTGGTAGAGTGGGCGATAACGCCCGTGCATGGGGGCGGCAAGCAGCCCATGTTTGCGGCGCCACTGGTTAATGGCGGTTCTCCATGGCAGCCACGTTACCCATTCAACCGCCCGATAGCTGGCCTGATGCAGCCGAGGCCAAGCCGGTAGCGCTGTAAATGGCAGCATGGGGTGTGCAAAATTGCTGGTGCGGGTGAAGGGTTGCAAAAATGCCCAGATGCACGGCACACGCAGTGCAGCGGCAATATCCATCCCCCATAAGGTTGGTAAGCCAGCGATGATGGCGGCGCTGCCGCGACAAGCCTGCCATGCGCTATCGAGCAATTCGCCAAAACGGGCTTGGGTATTGTGCCAATAGCTCAGGCTGGCTTGTAAAGCGCGTATGGCGTTGCCTTCGTAGGTCAGCGCCATTTGCTCGCCACTTTGCATCATCAGCGCGGTTGGGTTTGGCTCAATCAGCGCAAAATGTAGACCACTGCGCTCGACCAAGCTGCGAAATGTAGCATGGGTGGCGAGGGTGACGGCGTAGCCAGCAGCATTGAGGCCAAGCCCGAGGGCGATGTAAGGTTGCACATCGCCACGGGTGCCGCTGGCGAGTAAGGTAATGCGTATCAATACGTCAAGGGGTGCGGGTGATGTAAATGCCGCCCAAGCCGACAGTTAATTGGGCATCGCCCCCATTTAAAAGGGGGTTGATGGGGGTGCCATCGCGGTCAACTGCGCTGATAAATTGGGTTTGCGGCACGCTTACCACACGCGGTGTGTTATCGAGCGACCAAAGCACATCGACCACATTTGGCCCACGTTGAAAGCGATAGGCCTCGCTGCTACTGCCATAATTCACCGATTGTGGGGGCAATTGGCTGCCTGCCAGTTGTTGAATGAGGGTTTTGTAAGCAAAAAAGGCTGGGCGCGGGTTGCCATCGCCGTCAAGCAAGCCGACATTGTTCCAGCCCGGGCCGTCGAGGGTATACCAAACCACTTGTTCGGTGCCATTGGCAAAGGCGCGGGTAATGGCAGGCGCAACATAATTGGCTTGAGCATTGAAAAAGGCGGCCCCGGGCGTAGTACAAGGCTGTGGGAAAAACGCGGCGATGCAGACCAGTGCCACTTCGTTTAAGATGAGCGGTTTGCTGGTTCCATATTGGGCCATTGCATCTTTTAGCCAATTGGGTTTGCCACGCGCGATGCCGTTGCGGTTGGGGTTGCTGCTGGCCCATTTGCCATTCAGCGCTTGCCCGCTATAGTCGATATCACGGCCATCGTAAAACGAGTAACCATGATAAGCGGCATAATCAAATGCGGCGGCGGCCCCGCTGCTAAGAATGCCAGCAAAAAAACTTTCGGGGCGGCCTTCTCCGGCAGGCACTTGGGTGTTATTGTTGTCGAGCAGTAAGCCACCGATGAGAATTTTGGCCTCTGGGTCAGCTTGGCGAATGGCGGGTGCGACGGCCTTGAGCATTGCGCCATAGGTTGTACCGCCGTAAAAGGCGGCATCGCTTTTGTTGCCCCAGCAGCCAAAATTAGAGTCGATGGCGCTGCCAAAATCAACATCTGGCTCGTTGCCTAGCTCCCATAGTTTAACATTAAAGGGGGGTGATTTGTAGCGTAGCACCATCTGGTGCATAAATTCGGCAAAATCGGCAAAGCGGTCGCTGCGAATGGGGGCACAATTTGAGGGTTTGCTCGTGGCCCACCGTGGGTAGTCATCGACGATGATAGCCGGTTGAATATTGAGACTGTTCAGACCACGCAACATGTTTTCTAGGTCGCTTAGGCTGCTAAAGTCGATGGCCGCGCCTTGACTGCTTTGCATGACGCTCCATGAAACACGCCAGTTGATGCGTACGACATTGGCCCCCAATTCTTTGGCACGGTTGTAAACTGGGCTGCCGGGCAACAAAACGCTATCGACCTCGAAGCCAAAGCGTGGGGTGCGGTTGTGTAAATTGAATAGCGCTGGTATGAACAAACTACTCGCATCTTGTTGTGCTGTAGCCAATTTTGCGATTAATTGTGCGGGGTTTCCGGGTGTTGCAAATTGCAAGACCATGATGAAACAGAGACACCAGACCAAAATTTTTTTCATAGATGCTTTAGTTTACGATGTTTTAAAACAGTCGATTTATTTTTTGAATTGGTAAATATTGAAAGTGATTTTGAGATCTTTGTATACTGGAGATCGAAATACTTATTTTGATTCAGTACTTTCGCCATCTTGCCCGTGAATGAATCCACGGTCTAAAAATTTAAAACGCGCTAAAGCAGGTTTGCTGTATTCTAAATGTATTTTAACGCACTTGTTTGTTTCAGATCGTGAAATTCACGGGCTGGCAATCGCAAATTGGTGAAGGTATTATTAATTTATTTGTCAATTCAATTTTGACCTCATTTTCTTAAAAACATATAGAAATAATATTGAATTTGATGATATAACTTTTAGATTGAAACAAGTGCAATGAGGTTTTAGTTTTGTAATTTGATAGGTAATTGTGGCTAAGTTAGCCGTTTTTTTTGCAGGTTTATTTTTAAGCATAGAAATAAACAGAGAGGGAACATGAAAAAATATCAAAATTTAATTGGTCTAATACAACGAAGTTTTACGGCGCTATTTTTAGCGATGGCTTCTTTATTTATTCAAATAGAGGTAGCGGGTGCTGCGCCTAATACTGAGCCAACACTAAAAACAAGCGTTGGTGCCCCAACTGGACGTTGGATCGAGGTGAGTTTGGCGCGGCAACGTTTAAATGCTTGGGAAAATGGCAAAATTGTGTTGACCTCGCTTGTGTCATCGGGCAAGGCCCGCACCCCTACCGTGCGTGGCACTTATCAAATTTATGTGAAATTGGCAAGTACCCGTATGCGTGGCTGTTGCCCAGCCTACGACACCCCAGACGTGCCGTGGACGATGTATTTTTACAGCGGTTATGGTATTCATGGGGCTTATTGGCACAATAGTTTTGGCGTGCCGGTGAGCCATGGCTGTATTAATTTGCCGGTTGCGACCGCGAGGCGCTTGTTTAATTGGGCCTCGGTCGGCACAAAAGTGGTGATTTATTAAGCCAAAATTGCTTCAATTTTGCCAGCGCTCATTTCACGCAAGGCCAAATTAAAGGGTGCAAAATCATCAACAACAAATTCTAGCTCAAGCGTGATATCGGCGGCAAAATCTTCGCTAAATATTTTGCCACGATGTGTGGCGATGAGTAGTTTGACCCGTTCATAGAGTGCATAGGGAATTGCAATGATGGCTTGGCGCTTTTCAACTTTTTCACCGCGAGGTAATATTTCGAGGGCGGCTTTGATCACATCGCCATAGGCATGAACCAGCCCGCCTGTGCCGAGGTTGGTGCCGCCGTAATAACGCACTACAGCGGCAACCACATCACCCAAGCCACTGCCTTGCAGCACCGCTAACATAGGTCGTCCGGCTGTACCTTTGGGTTCGCCATCATCGCTGCATCCTTGGGTGATGCTTGCGCCAAACCCGACGCAAAAGGCATGGCATACATGGCTTGCGTCGGCAAACTCGGCCCGCATTTGCCGAATAAAGCTTTGCGCGACTTCGACTGTATCGGCAAAATCGATGATGCAAATAAAGCGTGACTTTAAGATCATCATTTCGGCGCGGGCCTGTGCGGCCGGGATAGGGAAGCGATACATGGGGGAGGAATTTTGAATTGTGTGTAGATCCAAAATCCAAAATTTAAAATCTACAAAAATGAGGTTGAAAGTGCTAAAGTAATTTGGGCGGCATAGTAAAAGCCCAGCACAATGGCACTATCTTGCACTGTATCTGTTTTAAACACAAATTTGTTGATCGACAAAATAAAATCTGAGACATAAAAGAACGTAGCCCCCATTAGGGCCAGTAACGGCTGTAATGGCACACCTGCGCCATAATCTGCCGATGATACGGCACGGTGCAGCATGATTGAGATCAGTGTGACGTAAAGCAACACCGGTTGTTTTAATTCGCCTAAATGAGGGCGCACATACCAAAAATAGAGCGCCCCCAAGATGCTTAATGCGGCGCCCGCCCCGAGGTCGCGCCAAATATTTGACACGATCACAAGATAGCTTTGGGCGCTGAGAAAAGCCATGATGTAGCAGATATGTGCCAGTGCAAAGGCAATCATCCCCAACAAAGATGCGCGTGGTTGTTCATAAACCAGCGCAATGTCGCCAATGATCGATAACACTAGCCCAGCGCAAATGAGCAGCGTATAAGGCAAATGACTGCCGCTGATGGGTTGCGTCATCCCCAAAAGCGCCAGCAATAGTGTAATAAAAGTTGCGCCGCCTTTCCAGAAAATACATTTTTGTAAGGATTTCGCTGTCTTTGGTTGCGAATGTTCTCGCAAGAGCATGAACAAAAATAGGATGACGGCGCAGACCGCTAGTGTATGCAGCATAGGTTTATATTGTAGCCAAAATGAAAAGGGTGTATGAGGCAAAACGACACCAGCGCAAACCTTGATTAACCTTCGCGGGTCTGAACGCAAGCCGCGGCATGTCGCAAACTACGCTCAGCCCTGCGGGTTTGGCGCAACACACACGAGTCGCGAGTCATGGGTCATTACGTATGACTTGCGACTCGTGACTCATCACTCATCACTAATCAATATGTTGATATGCCGCCAACGTCAGAAACTCGGCAAACTGATTGCTGAGGGTCATGTCGCGGAAGAGCTGGGTGGCAAGCTCAAATTTGCCGCCCTCGAAGCGGTCATCACCGACCTCGTGACGCACCACCTGCATTTGGTCATTCAGCAGTTCATCGAACAGGGTGGGGGTGAGGGTGCGGCCATCACTGAGGGTGGCGGCACAATGCAGCCATTGCCACACTTGGGCGCGGCTGATCTCGGCAGTGGCGGCATCTTCCATTAGGTTATACAGCGGCACACAGCCATTGCCGCGCAACCACGCCTCAAGATATTGCACCCCGACCCCAATATTCATACGCACGCCTTGCTCGGTGATGGCCCCGCTGGCGGGGGCCAACAGATCGGCGGCGCTGACGTTGACATCTTCGCGTTTGCGGTGCAATTGATTATCGCCTTCCATTTTGGCAAAGGCGGCGGCGGCAATCGGCACCAAACCCGGGTGCGCCACCCAAGTGCCTTCGTGCCCATCGCCAACTTCGCGCTCTTTGTCGGCCTTCACCCGTGCTAGCGCGGCTTCGTTGGCAGCGGGGTTATTCTTGATCGGAATTTGGGCGGCCATGCCCCCCATGGCATAGGCATTGCGGCGGTGGCAGGTTTTGATGGTGTTGAGTGAATAGGCCCGCATGAAGGGCGATACCATCGTGACCAAGGCGCGGTCGGGCAGCATGTATTCTGGGTGTTTGCTTAGTTTTTTGATGTAGCTAAAAATGTAATCCCAGCGCCCACAGTTTAGGCCAACGATGTGGTCTTTTAGCTCCCACAAAATCTCATCTTCTTCAAACGCGCCCAAGATTGTCTCGATCAACACGGTGACGCTGATGCTGCCACGCGCAAAACCAAGCGTACCTTGGGTGAAGTTAAATACATCGTTCCATAGCCGCGCCTCAAGGTGGCTTTCGAGTTTGGGCAAATAGAAATACGGGCCGCTGCCTTTGTCGAGCAAAGCCTTGGCGTTGTGCAAGAAATATAGCCCGAAGTCGAACAAACTACCGCTCATCTCGACCCCATCGACCAGCATATGCTTTTCGTTTAAATGCCAGCCGCGCGGGCGTACAATCAAAGTGGCAATTTTGTCGTTTAGCTTGTAGTGTTTGCCGTCGGGGTTGCTAAAGCTGATGGTTCCGCGAATGGCATCGCGCAGGTTGATATGCCCTTCGATATTATTGGCCAAGGTTGGCGAGTTGGCATCTTCAAAATCGGCCATGAAACAATTTGCACCACTATTGAGGGCGTTAATCACCATTTTGCGGTCAACGGGGCCGGTGATCTCGACGCGGCGGTTGCGCAAATCGGCCGGAATGGGCTTGACTACCCAATCGGCTTCACGGATGTGTTTGGTTTCGGGCAAAAAGTCGGGCAATTTGCCCGCATCGATCTCGGCTTGCCGCTCGACCCGCCGTGCTAGCAGGGCCAGCCGACGTGCATTAAAGTTGCGATGCAAGGCCGCCAAAAATTCGACGGCTTTGGGGGTTAACACTTCGGCAACTTCAGCGGTGTCGGGAAAACGTAATTCGATAGAGGATGTGCTCATGGTGAAGGGAGTTTAGCACGGCTTATTAAATTTTTTTCGTACTTTTGGTAAACTTTTGACACATGTTTATTGTGTGGCAAAATAGATATATGCGACCACTCAAACCATCTCCTGTCGTGTGCGATCCTGAGATTTTGGGCGGGTCTCTGGTATTTTGCAATTCACGTGTGCCAATTACGACTTGTTTGATTATCTTGAAACCGGCGAGACGCTGGAACAATTTCTTGATGGTTTTTCAAGTGTCACACATCAGGTAGCAATTGAGGGATTAGAAGATCTTCGCAAAATCGCATTCACATTGCCGTAATATGAGAATTTTGCTGGACAAAAATGTCCCTAAACCATTTAAGCAGGCTATTGCCACCCATGAAGTGGTGGCTGTGGTTGAAAAGGCTGGGCATCCATCATGAATGAAAAGCTATTGTTGCTTGTCTTTCAATTCAATGAAAAATGAAGCACTTGAAATTGCAAGGCTTGGTCAGGTGTTACTGATTGAACCAGCAAACATATAAGCCACGACCCATGACATCTAAAATCACCCACACCCACTACCGAACCTGTAATTTATGTGAAGCCATGTGTGGCATCGCCATCGAAATGACCGATGAACGCATTGTTGCCATCAAAGGTGATAGCGCCGACCCATTCAGCAAAGGCCACATTTGCCCCAAAGCCATTGCCTTACAAGATGTGTATGCCGACCCCGACCGGCTAAAAACGCCGATGCGACGGACGGTAGACGGGTGGCAGGCCATTGGCTGGGATGAGGCAATTGATGAGGTAGCGAGCAATTTGCGGCGCATACAGGTGGCCCATGGCAATAATGCGGTGGGTATTTATTTGGGCAACCCAAATGTGCACAATGTCGGCAGTATGTTGTTTAACGCCAGCATCATCAAGGCCTTGCGCAGCCAAAATGTCTTTTCGGCAACTTCGGTTGACCAATTGCCGCATCAATTTGTGGCACGGCATATGTTTGGGCATCAATTTTTATTGCCCATTCCGGATGTTGCTCGCACCGATTATTTTCTCATTTTGGGGGCCAATCCATTGGCCTCGAATGGCAGTTTGATGACTGCTGGCGGTATCGAGCGGCATCTCAAGGCCATTAAGCAACGGGGTGGTAAGATTGTGTTGATTGACCCACGCCGCAGCGAGACTGCCGAGATCGCCAATGAGCATGTTTTTATCAAGCCAAATAGCGATGTGTTGCTATTGTTGGCGATGCTGAATACGATTTTTGCCGAAGGGTTAGCCAAACCCGGGCGGCTGGCTCAATTTACCCATGGGTTAGATGGCTTGGCCGAGTGTGTGTCGGCTTACACGCCACAGGCCGTGAGCGTGGCAACGGGTATTGGGGCTGAGGTCATTGTGCGTCTTGCATGCGAGTTTGCCGCCGCGCCTAGTGCGGTGTGTTATGGGCGGGTGGGCTTGTCGATGCAGCGTTTTGGCGGTTTGTGCCAATGGTTGATCAATGCGCTGAATATTGTCACTGGCAATTTAGACCGTGCGGGTGGGGCGATGTTTACCACGCCTGCCATCGATTCGGTGGACGCGCCACGTGCCGGTAAATTTGGGCGTTGGCGCAGCCGCGTGCGTGGTTTGCCCGAGTTTGCGGGTGAGCTGCCGGTGGCGGCTTTGGCCGAAGAGATGTTGACGGTAGGTGAAGGTCAAATTCGCGCAATGCTGACGGTGGCGGGCAACCCGGTGTTGTCTACGCCAAATGGTCGGCAGTTGGATGTGGCGTTTGCTGGGCTAGAGTTTATGGTCGCCATCGATATTTATATTAATGAGACCACACGCCACGCCAATATTATTTTGCCGCCGACGGCAGGCCTAGAGTGTGAGCATTATGATCTGATTTTTCATATTTTAGCCATACACAATAGCGCCAAATATTCGCTGCCGTTGTTTGTGGCGGGGCCGGACCAGCGCCATGATTGGCAAATTTATCAAGCCTTGGTGCAGGCGTTGAGTGGGCGCAAACCCGATGTGGCAGAAGCACGGGCGGCAGCAAAGCAGGTCACACCTGCGGCCTTGCTTGATTTGGGTTTGCGCTATGGCCCTTATGGTGCGGCTGGTTTGTCGCTTGACAAGCTAAAGGCCGAGCCGCACGGGGTTGATCTTGGCCCATTGCAGCCGCGTTTGCCTGAGCGCCTTTTTACCATCGATCAGCACATTGAACTGGTGCCCGACTTATTTGTGCAAGATTTGGCGCGGGTGCAGGCAGTGTTTAAACCCTCTGAGGTCTTTAAGACCTCAGAGGGTTACGACCTGATGTTAATTGGTCGCCGCGAATTGCGTTCGAATAATTCGTGGATGCATAATAGTGAACGGTTGATGCGTGGCAAGGATCGCTGCACTTTGTTGATGCACCCTACTGACGCAGCCGTGCGTGCGTTGGTTGCACAACAGTCAGTGACGGTGGCATCGCGGGTAGGGCAGGTGACGCTGCCGCTTGAGATAAGTGACGAGGTGATGCCGGGCGTGGTGAGTATGCCGCATGGCTGGGGGCATGATCGCGCCGGGGTGCGCTTACGGGTGGCGCAACGCCGTGCTGGAGTCAGCATCAATGATTTGACGGATGAGGTATTTTTGGATGACTTGACCGGCAACGCAGCGTTTAGTGGGGTTCCGGTGCGGGTAACATGTCTTTGACAAAACCAAATGAAGCTACTCTTATGCGCTAGTCACATGCTAGCGGTTGCGTTATTGCTGAGCGCTTGTAGCGCCGCTGAGCGTCTTCCTGCCGATTTGCAAATGCCAGTTGGGCTTGAAACGGCCCAAAATTATGAATTGGCGTGCCCTATTCTTAATGCCGAGCAAGCTGCGCGTGCCGCATTACGGCTTGTGCAAAAAGATGGGGCCTTGGTACGGGCTGGGGCGCAGCGGGTGGTTGATGTGAGGCGCACGACTTATGCTGATGGCTATCGCGTCATTTATGGCGATAGCCATTCTGCCGCCATGAATGAGGCTGCTGAGGCCGCGATTTGGTTGGTGACGCTGGATGGCTTGTGGCAAATTGCGCCACCTGGCGCACGTGCCAGTTACACCGCGCGGCCTAATCGGGTGACAGTGGCGCTTATGGCCGAGGGTGGGTGCGGGCTGACGCTTGGTTTTCAGGCCAAAGAGATTGTGGTTGCCCCAGATTAGTTGGCCTCGGTATAATCTCGGTATGCCAATTCGCCTCATCATCCGCCTTAGCAAGGCAGTGCTGTCATTGTCAATGGGTTTATTCGCCGTGATTGTCGTATTTGGCAATTTAACTGATTACAAAACCAATTATCGCTTTGTGTCGCATGTCTTGAGTATGGATACAACTTTCTCTGACAGCAACACACGCAAACGCGCCATTACGTCGCCACGTTGGTATCATATTTTTTACGGGTTGGTGATTGCATTTGAGGCATTGGTGGCGGTGTTGTGCAGTTTAGGTGGCTTTGCTATGTTGTTTGCAGCCAAGAAAGACAGCCAGACCTTTCATGAATCAAAACGTCTGAGCATTGCTGGGTTGTTTAGCGGGTTGATGGTATGGTTTACTGGCTTTCAAGTGATTGCCAGCGAATGGTTTGGCAGTTGGATGTCTAATGACTGGAATGGCTTGCCGAGCGCTGCCCGCTTGACCCAGATCATGAGTGCTTTGCTGGTGTTTATCAGTATGAAAAATGATGATTGATGAAGGGGTGCGCGCTAACGTACAAACGTTAACACAACTTCACGGAAGATGGTATTTGCCCCGCAGCGGGCCATCAACCGAAAAGTGGTATCGCGGTTAATCAACACATTGCGTTCGCCCGGTGTCTTAACGGGGCCAAATCCATTGTCCAATTCGACAATATCGGCGTTGTTTACCGCACCCCAGCGCAAAGTAAATATATTGCTGCGTGGGCTGACCCGTTGTGCCTCAAAATTGCCGAGATCAGGAACCCCATCGCACGGCCTGGGTGTTGCTGTCGCATTGATTCTGGGGGCAGGTGTCTTGTTGCCAAGTGCGACGGGTGGGGTTGGGGAGGCAGTCGGCTTGTTTATTGGCTTTGGCACAGTAATATTTACAGACAACAGCGGCCCAAATAATTTACCTGCTGGGGTGCGTAGCCGCCAAAACCCACTATAGCGGCCTGCGTTAGTGGGGGCTTGCATTTGCAAGGCCAAATCTGAGATGGCCCCTACCGGAATGTTGGGAACAACGGCGGGCTGATTAAGCCCAAAGGTGTTGCCACTGACCGGCACTAAGAGATACC
Source organism: Chloroflexota bacterium (assembly GCA_018969115.1). Taxonomy (GTDB): domain Bacteria; phylum Chloroflexota; class Anaerolineae; order J036; family Brachytrichaceae; genus AQU-03. The sequence continues at coordinate 16,081 of JAGWYZ010000022.1, forward strand.
CACTCTCCCATACACAAGTGCCTGTATTGCGTACTCGCCATACTTTGGTGAATGGGCTTTGGGCTGGCATCGTGCTTGGGTTAGGGGTATTGACATCGCTAACGAAAGCCGCGTTGGGCACACAGGCAGTCCGGGTACTTGTGATGCTTGCATTTGGTTTTGGCACGCTGGTTGCGGTGATGATCGCAGGTGCAGTGATGGTATTAATTGCCTGTGGTTTTGCTTGTTCTGTTTCAACTGGGGTCGGAGTGAGTGTAAGGGTCGCAAAAATCAGAGGCCGCCCATTAATATCTGAGCGGGTTTGCAAGGTGCGCTCATAAGCAACTGTGATACATTTGCCGCTGGTATCTGGGAACGGACCAAGCGCAAAATCTCCAAATTCAACTGTGACCGTAATGCGCTGCGTATGATTGGGTTCAATTTGAATAAGATTAGTGTTAAATACTCTTGTATTTGTTTCAATACGCAATCCGCCATTGGGGCCTAAGCTGGCGCTGCTGGTAATGATCGTTGCCCCTTGAATTGTGTTTGCGACTTTTGATAGACGTATATCCAGCGCATATTCTGAAGTCGTAATTTGGGGTGGTATTGGTTGCACTAACAGATAACGCGGCGATTGTGTGCTGAGCGGGCAAGGTGATGGTGGTGTGGGGGTGAGAGCATCAATAGGGATGGGTGTCATGCTTGTGGCATGAGTACAGGCCATGAACATGATCATCATTAGCCCGCTGAGCCATAATTTAATTTCCCCCCTAAATGTAGACATGACTATCTCTAGTGTACTCAATATTCTTAAGCATCTCAAAAAACAGAGTGTGTTGCACGTTTGAAATTTTTAGACCGTAAATTCATTCATGGGCGAGATGGCGAAGGTATTGACTTGACAGCTGTGCATAAAAACACAAAGCGATACAAGATATGAGTGAATTGACTGAAGCCCCGCCCCCTCAAGCTGATGACTAGGAAGACTTACTTGGCTTGGCGGCGCTAGATGTGCTTGTCTCGGCTGACCGTGAGAGCGTAAAGACGCGGCTAAAAACTGCCAAGGCAGCGTGTAAAACCTTTGCCGAATATCGAAAAATTGTACATTTGTTGGTTCACACCGCATCCATCTTGCAAGCGTCTAGTCACCTCGAAGAAAAGTTGCGTCAGATGATGCGAGCCGATGCAGCTATTTCTGCCAATTGCGCCCGACAGGTTGTCAGCCAGCCTGCGTCAACCCTTACCAAGGTGGCCTCGTTTGCTGCAAATGGCGATACGATTACATCTGAATAACGGATCACGACACTGATTCTGGTCATTAAATCACTGTCGAAAACGACCAACAAACCCAATTCTGAATCAGGTTTGCTGCAATTTATCAAGTCATTTTGGTTGTAACCCTCACGCGGGTTGGCCTTTGCATCGCTATTAGTGGTATTGGCAATGGGCATAGCGAATTATCGTTTGTCACAGACTATTGGTTTGCAGCAAAGCCAGTGTGTGTTTGGTGTATGCGCTGGGTAAAGTTGGATCGAGTTGCTGCCTTTGCGGTTGATGCGAATAGCAATGCGAGTGTAGTGGCACGTGCGCTGATCCCTTGGCGACTATATACCAATGCTTTGGTTATGGCGGCAGACACTGTGGTTATTTTAAACGACAATTTTAACGGGGTGAGCTTTGGCTTTTAGTTGATGGATGAAGTACTTTTTAAGTGCCTTCTTCATTCAGGTAAAATCACCAAGCAACCCATGTTTAAGAAAATTCTCATTGCAAACCGCGGCGAAATTGCCGTTCGCATTATTCGGGCATGTCAAGAACTTGGCATCGCTACCTTAGCCGTTTACTCAGAGGTTGATCGTAATGCCTTACATGTGCGCTATGCCGATGAAGCTTTTTGTATTGGTCCAGCGGCATCCCGCGAGAGTTATTTGCGCATCGATAAAATCATTGATATTGCATGTAAAAACGGTGTAGATGCCATTCACCCCGGCTATGGCTTTTTGGCTGAAAAAGAAGAGTTTGCTCAAGCTTGTATCGACGCTGGAATTATTTTTATTGGCCCATCGCCCGATGCAATTGCAAAAATGGGCGACAAAGCCGTAGCACGTGCCACCGTGATGCGCAATGGCGTAAATGTGATTCCGGGCACCGAGGCCGAAACTGATTTGACCAATGATGAATTATTGGCATTGGCTCCAAAGATTGGCTTCCCCTTATTAATAAAGGCGAGCGGCGGTGGCGGTGGCAAGGGTCAACGCGAAGTGCGCAAGATTGAAGATATGCCCGGGTTGCTTGCCGCGGCACGACGCGAGGCCGAATCGGCTTTTAATGATGGGCGTTTGTATTTAGAACGCATGGTTGAAGGAGCGCGGCATATTGAATTTCAATTGTTGGGTGACCAGTTTGGCAATATTATTCATCTTGGTGAGCGTGAGTGTAGTTTGCAGCGTCGCCGCCAAAAAGTGGTTGAAGAATCGCCCTCAGTCGCCTTAGATGAAGCGACCCGCCGCAAAATGGGCGAGATGTGTGTGAAAGCGGCGCAGTCGGTCAACTATACCAATGCCGGCACCATTGAATGTCTATACGATAAACAAGGCAATTATTATTTTATGGAGATGAACACTCGGTTACAGGTAGAGCATCCTGTGACTGAGCGTGTCACCGGTATCGATATTGTTAAAGAGCAAATTCGTATTGCGCGTGGGCGCAAATTGCGTTACAAACAAGAGGATATCAAGCAAACAGGCTGGGCGATTGAGGCGCGTATTAATGCCGAAGACCCCTTCAATAATTTTATCCCCAGCACCGGCAAAATCACCCATGTTCATTTTCCCACTGGGCCGGGGGTACGTATCGAAAGCAGCGTTTATGAAGGTATGGAGATTACGCCTTATTACGATTCGATGATTGCTAAATTGGTGACATGGGGTGATACACGCCCAGAAGCCATTTTGCGGATGCGCCGTGCTTTGGATGAATTGCGTATCATGGGGGTGCACACCAACACCCCGTTCCATCAACAATTGTTTAACAGCTTGCGCTTTCAAGCTGGTAATTTTGATACCCGTTTTATCGAAGACCGCTTTTCGATGGAAGGCCAAGGCTATCCATTATGTGATATTGCTGCGATTGCGGCTACGTTTGTGGCGCATCAACATGATCAAGCCGCTTCACATATTGGCAGCGATGTTGCGCGTGGCAACATGCGGTCAAATTGGAAATGGAGCAATCAGCGTTTTTAGACTTGTATTTTGGGATTTATGATTGACGGAGCTTTGTCAAATGGAGCACCGTCATCCTGTTGGCATTTTGGTGAGAAGTTTTGCCAATTTCACTCTCTATCTCCAAAAAGCTACACTTTTGGGGATAGAGAGTGAAATCGGCCCTTCATCTTTTTGGAATTTGCTATAACGTTCAAAGGGCGTCAAAAAGCCGTCAAGATGACGACGCTCTATGATTGAAAGATCAATTAAAGATCAATTAAAGATCAATTAAAGATCAATTATTGAGGCGTGTTTGTAAATTTCGATAAAATCGTAAATCCAAAATGAAAAACTCCCCTGAACGGTTAGCATGGCTAGTATTGCTGACGGCATTTATTATTTTTTGTGTGTTGGTCATTGGTGTGCCAACGGCGGTCTTGTCGCTGATTAATAACGCGACTTTGCCAGCCTATAGTCATATTCGTTTGCAGGCGGGCAAAGTGCTTACGCTTGAACCCAATGCACTGCGAGCAAGTTTCGTCGATTTGAATGGTTTTTTGGTCGAAGATGGCACCTTGATTATGGTTGATGACGATGGACAGCAATCAGTGGGGTTGTTGGTATTTGCAGTTAGCCAAGACAGCGGGCCATTTGCGACCATGAATTTGTATGCTGGCACACAGGTGCGGGTTGCATTAGCCCGCACCCCACGCTTTTGGCGCAGTGTGCGCTCACCCCAAGTGGTGGTTGAGATGCTAACCGGTCGGGCTGATGTGCAAATCTTTGATGTAAACGATTTTCGGCTTGAGGTAAATACGCCATATGGTATGGCCCGCTTGGATGAAGGTTTATATAGCTTAAATGTCGATGCGATTTCGGCGAACCCGACACGCCTTGACCAAGGTGCAGGGGCTACCACAGTTCAAGTGATGAATGGTGCAGCCCAAGTGCAATCTGTATTAACCAATACAACCAATGCCCTTGTAACCGTTTTGGCAGGTCAACAGGCCAAATTGCAGATTGGACAGGCAGCCCAATTACAGCCTCAATCGTTTCGCAACTTGGTTCGTAATCATCATTTTGAGCGTCCATTTTTTGATGATCAATTGGATTGGAAATATGCGGCAACGACGGCTTTGGTCGATGATAAACCCGGCCAATTATTTGTGACACGTGGCGATAAGACTTCATTTATCACGATTGAACGGGCGGGTATTAACGCCAGCAGCACGAGTTTGTCGCAGCAGATCGACGCCTCAATTGAAAATAGTCGTAAAGTGGTATTGCGCATCGAGTTTGCGATTGCTTATCAATCTTTAGATGTGTGTGGTGGGCAGGGCAGCGAATGCCCCTTGATGATTAAGATTGTGTTTCAAGAGAAAAATGGTAATCAGCGCGAATGGATTCAGGGGTTTTACGTACGTGGTATCCCGAATGCCCAATTACCTGATTATGTGCGCACCAATGCGCAATTGCGGCATTTAAAAAAGCGCCCGGGTGAGCGTGAGGTGTTTGAGTCTGAAAATTTGTTAAACGCTGTCCCAAATTCTCAAGCCATCAAGTCGATTAGTCTCGTTGCCGAAGGCCATTCGCTCAAGCTAGATGTCTATTCGATTGATTTAATTGTGGTTGATTAGTGCTCAAGCTTGGAGTTCTTTAGGATATCTGAGCGTATCATCTCAAAAAATCGGGAAAAATAAAACAATTTTTCGCCAAACGCACTATATGACCATTGAAGTTAGAGACTTTGTCCCTATTTGTCTAAAATCTGTTATTTCGATTGGAGCGAGAAAAGACGGTTTCGCTATTTTGACGAAAATTTGTTTTTAAATTCGGCGCGACAGCAAAGTTGATACCTCACCCAAGCCTAATAATTTGCCTAGCACAAAATAGATGGCGGCCCCAATGATCCCAGCGCCAATAACCACGACAGCATGAGAAAGCAACCCAACGTTGCCAAAATAGTACTGCAACGCTGACATGCTGGCATATACGCCAACCCCCATTCCTAACGAAGCCGCCACTACTTTGAGCGTAAAATGACCTAAGCCAAATGAACGTAGCCCGTTTATTTGACGCGATAAGAAAAATCCCATTAGCAAGGCATCAAAGCCCGTTTTGAGCGAATTGGCCAAAACCAGATCAGCGAGACTGAAGAGGCGTAGGTTATTTGCATTAAGCCATACTTGCCCCCCCACCAATAATAAATAGAACATATTGGAAGCTAAACCGATGAGGGTAGGTGTGTGGGTGTTGCGGCGGGCATAAAAGGCAAAGATAAGGGGTTGGTCGATGGCCGCAAATAATAACCCCGGAACTGCCGCTTGTAATGATAGGGCCGTATAAGCCGTGCTTGCTGTGCTAAACGCCCCTCGCTCAAATAGCAATCCCACGACGGGTAAGGCTAATGCATAAAGCCCGACCGAAGCTGGAATGATGAGCACAAGTACCAAGCGTAACCCTTGAGCAAGTGTGGCATTAAATGAAACACTGTTTTGAGTGGCGCGGTTTTTAGCCATTGCTAGGGTGTCGTTGCTGTTATGTGAGGCTGGTGAAATGGCGGATAGCGCAGGTAAAATGGCCGCCGATACTGCGGATGCGATCATGCCTAGCGGAAATTGCACCACTTGCGCGGCATAGCGCATGGTAGCCGGGCCTTCGGGGCTGATATGGCTGGCGACAATGAAGCTAATTTGCACCCCAATTTGAGCCAAAATTAGCCCTGCAGCCACTGGTGAATAGAGCCGCATAATTTGCGACAAGCCGGGATGCCGCCAATTGAGCGATAGCCGAATGGGAATGCCGCGTAAGCCCCAAATTTGCAATAGCATTTGCATGATGCTACCGACGAGCAGCCCAATTGCCAAGGCGTTAATGCCAAGCCAGCCCTCAAATAACACAACACACACAATCATGCTAATGTTAAATAAGGCGGCAGTAAAGGCAGTGATGGCAAAACGCCGCCGCGCATGAAGGGCAGCCGCGAAGATGCCGCTGAGGTTGAGGAAAAGTATCGCCGGAATGGTGATGCGCAATAGCCCTGCGACAACCGCAACATCTTGATTTACCCCACCTGTAATAAATGCGGCGATGGATTGTGCAAATACCCATAATAATGTGATGATGATGGCAAGAAACAGCAGGGTGATGCCGATCAGCGAGCCTAGTAAACGCCCTAAAGATTCGCGTTGCTTGAGGTTTGAATCATCGGTGAGGGTGGCGCTGAAGGTTGGTACTAATGCCGAGCTGAGCATGCCGCCCGCCAAAAGGTCATTAAATTGGGTGGGTAAATTTGAGGCGAGTTCAAACGCACTTGCGGCTTGACCATTACCAAAAAAATAAGATTTGACGATATCACGTACTAACCCAATTACACGGCTGCTAAGATTGCCGAATGATGTGATTGTGGCGGCGCGGGCGATGGAGCGTGGCGTATCCAATGAGGTGTGGGGAAAGGATGAAGGGTGAAGGATGAAGAAAATTTCATTCTTTACCCTTCTACCCTTCATCCTTATTTTTTGTAGCATCCCACAATGACATTGCGGGGGATGGTGGTGGTGCTGCCGTCAGATTTAACGACGTGGATGGTGAATAAATAATAACCCTTGGCATCTTCCATGCTAAAGGCAAATTGACCGCTGGGGATTTGTAATGGCATACGACGATTATTAGCGGTGGCTGGTTGAATTTTACCTAGATCACCGGCTTTGCAATCGCTAAAAATCCCGGGGCCATCAAATGAAGTAATTTCTAATTCGAGCGATTTTGCGCCATTGACTTCCCAAACTAACGTCGAATTTTTTGGTTCGTTATACCCCAATGGCACATCCCCAATATCATTGCGCGGGGCAAAGGCCATGTTTTGGCTATAGGGCAACAAGGCCGAAGGCGGAAGCGATGGGGCTGGTGGTGGTGGTGCTGGCGGAAGCGGAGCCGCAGCCGCAGGCGGGGCGGTTGGCAATATGGTGGGTGGGCGGGTTGGGGCAGGTGATGAGGTGGGGATGGCAGACACTTTGACGCTAGCCGCATCGCCATTAAATTTCACCAATTCGGCCACAACCCAGCCCTGATTATTTGGCGCATCTTTGAATTCAATTTGCCACCATGTCGCATCGGCATTTTTGCCTGTTACGTTGGCTTTGGCATTTTGGTCGAGTTTGCCTACGCGGTCATAGTTGGTGCCCGGCCCGCTGCGCACATTGGCAAATTCATTGGTGATGACGATTTCGTTGGTCTTTGGTTTTTCGGGCGCGGCTGTGGGGGCGACGGTGGGGGCTGCTGCCGATGTGGCAGCAGCGGCGGTGGTGGGTTGGGCAATGGATGCGGGTGCAGCAGTAGTTGCGGCAGGGGCTGGCGCCGGTGCATTGGCCGCTGGGGCGCTGGCTTGCGCGTTTACAATGACAGAGGTTTGTACAACTTGTTCGCCTTTGTCATTTAACCCTTTAATTTGTACAATTTGCACCCCGCCTTGTTCTGGGGTCCAAGGCACTGAAACTTGAAATTCATTGGGGGTGATGGTTTGGTTGACCGTTGCATATTTATTGCCATTTACAAACACGTCAACCGATTTCACATTGCTGCCGCTCACTTTGCCCGAAATTTGGGTGGGTTTACCCGCAGCAAGTGCGGTGGCTGGGTCGGGGGCTGTGATGATGGCAGCCGGTGGCACGGCTGGCATGGCTGGGCTGCATGCGCTTAGAATAAGCAGGGCGACGATAAAAAAAACACCGAATAAGTGCGGGGTGTTGCGGTTTTGATCGATAAGTTGCAATTTCATTTTTTTACAAAAGCAGATTCTGGGTGTTATCTAAAAATAGCACTAAGCGTTTTTGTTTTTTAGCCTAAAAGAGATAAACCCACTGGAACCCCTTAATTTTAGCATGTAGGCGCAATTAACTTGGCCGTAATAGCCCGAATGTCATCCACAATATAGTCGGGTGCAATAGAGCCATTTTCGGCTTCGGCACGGTTGCTAATGCCAGTTAACACCATAATTGTGCATAATCCTGCACGTTGGCCCCCTAAAATATCGGTATCGAGGCGATCACCAATGATGGCGGTGTTGGCTGGCGTGCCTCCCATACGCTGCATGGCCTGCACCTGCATCTCTGGCTCTGGCTTGCCGATGATGAGGGGTGCAACCCCAGTCGCCAGACGCAATGCTTCGAGCAATGCGCCATTGCCCGGGATTACACCTCGCTCACCCGGAAAAGTAAGATCGGGGTTGGTGCCAATAAACAGCGCCCCAGCGCGGATGAGCAAACAGGCCTCCGCCAATTTTTCATAAGTGAGGTGCCCAACAATGCCACCCATCACCACACAATTGGCGGTTTGGGCCTCGGCTTCGCTCACCACAGTTAGCCCTGTGGCCCTTAATTCGCTGGCCAGGCTGGGGCTGCCGACTACATAGATGCGGGCCTCGGGTTTGTGAATGGATAAATAGTGCGCCGAAGCTTGGGGCGTAGTCAAAATTTCATCATGCGAGACGCTTACGCCATGTTTGGCTAATTTTGCGACATATTCATCACCGGTTTTGCCGGCGTTGTTGGTTGCCATTACAAATTTGATATTGTGGGCGCGTAGCGTGGCAAAAAAGTCGATCAGGCCCGGCAGTGCTTTGTCGCCATGCCACAGTACCCCATCCATATCGATAATTAGATTTTGGATGGCTGAAAATTCAATCTTCATGAGGGTGATGAGTATAGCGATAAATTATGCCCGCTGCCACAACTGAATCGGCAACGCCAAAGCCTGATCACGCGGGTTTTCGCCGCGTTTGCGGCTAAAGCTAATCTGTAAATCAGTTTTGGCGCGCGTGATGCCGACATAGAGCAGCCGCAGCCGCTCTGAAATATATTCGAGACGCGCCTCGCGGATAAGCATTTCAGGCGATGGTAGTGTAAAAGGTTCACCCAGCGTTTGTTTCGCCAAAGCCTCCAATTCTTTACGGGCTTCGGTGGCGGGGTCACGCCCACCCAAAAACCATAATTGCCCACGCCAATCATTGCTGCTGGCATCGTGTGGGTATTCTTGCATATCGACGCTGGTCAAATACACACGATCCCATTCTAAGCCTTTGGCTTTGTGCATGGTGGTAACGGTAATGAGGCCGGGTACAGGTGCAAACCCTGACTCGATGAGCGAATTGCTCAGATATTTTTTGCGGTTGTTGGCAATTTCTTCGAGTTGCAGCGCTAAATCGCCCAATTGGGCCGATGGGTTAATCGAGGCGTAACGCCGCATACTAACGGCTAAGCTGTGGGCAATGGCAAGATCATTTTCATGCGAGGCGCTCAAGGCATCGTTTTCACTGCGATTGCGGCCCGTTGTGCCAGTATCTCTGCGGGTGAGCAAATCTTGGGCAATCGTCAACATCAGTTGGTCGATGGGCAACACACTGGCCCGCACCCATTTTGCGGCGCGTTCGGCCAAAATGCCAAGGTCGGCCAGCTCTTTGTCGGTGACGGTCACTTTGTCTGAAATGGCTGGCTCTTTAAGCGGTGATGGAAAAAGCAGCCTTTCGATTTTGGCGCTGCGTAAGAGCGTTTTTAAGCGTTTGTCGGCGGCTTCGTTGCCCCGCGCCACCCCAATATTTAGCGCAATTAAGGCTTCGCGTAGCTCAATTAAGGTATTGGCGTTAGTTGGGGTGCTGCAAAATTTGACAGCCTTGGCCAGCACATCGGCTACATTGCGCACGGCTTGCGAATTTTTTAATTGGTCTTGAAAGATCGGCTGGCTGGGTGAATGTTTGGCTTCGAGATCAGCCAACGCCGCTACAATTTGATCACCAAAGGCATTGGTGGGCACGAGAATGGCGCAAGTTGGCAAAGCGCCTGCCGTGCCGTCGTTAGTTGCCGCGATGCGCTGCCGATGGCGCAAGATAAAGCGGATGGCACTCAGGGCCGTCTTATCACTTTCTTCGTCGCTATGACCATAGGTTTCAATATGAATGATCGATTTGTCGTTGGGTGGGTTGGGCTGGGCATCATCGGGTTGGGTGGGGTGAATTTGCACCGTGTCGCTGAGGGCGGTTAGACGCACTTCTGGCTCTGGGTGGGAATGGACGACCCAACTCGCCAGCCAATTCGCCATATCAATGATGTTTTGGGCGCTGCGACCACTTTGGGATAATGGCAGGGTGGTGACATCGGGCCGCGCGGTATATTCGCGAAAGAAGCGTGTATCTGATGCGGTAAACGTCGTCATGATGGCTTGATTCGGATCGCCGACCCGCACCCAATTTTGCGCCAAAGGGTTTTGGGGTGTTTTGGCGTTGTTTTGGTTGTGCCCAGAAATTAAATTTAAGATGATTTCTTGTAACGGCGTGCTGTCTTGGGCTTCGTCTTCTAAAATAACCCACCAACGTTGCCCCAATTTAGCGCGAAAACTGGCATCATTTTCGAGCGCTGTAATGGCCCGCCAAATTAAATCATCAAAATCGAGCCGCCCCCCTAAATTTAAGATTTTTTCATAGCGGTCATAAATCATTGCCCCAATGCCGAGGAAAGAAGACGGATTGAGGATGAGCGATTGCGGATTGGAGGTTGAAGATTGCGGGGCAGGGGAGATTAATCCCCAATCCGTAATCCCCAATCCTTTTTTTATCAGGTCTTTAGGAGTTAAGCGTAGATTTTTGGCTAAACGGATCACTTCGCGGGCGATGCGTTCGGTTGCTTTACGCCATTGCTCTAGGGCACGTTCACGTTTGGGGATGGGGAGATCGGTTGGCACAAAACTTTGCCAAAAATCGGGCGCGGCGATGTGGGTAAACCAGCGTACCGCATCGATCATGGCTTGCCCGCCCGATAATTCATCATCGATTTGAAAATCAACACTCATGCCAGCCAAATCGGGGCGTTGACGCAAAATAAGGTGGGCTAACCCATGTAAGGTCAACACACGATAACCCGCATCGGGTAGCTTTTCATCGGCCAATAGTCGCCGGATACGACTTCGAATGTTATCGACGGCGGACGTGGTAAACGTGACGATGAGAATTTCACGCTCATCTTGCACATCGCTTAATGCATCCCATTGGCTGGCCTGTGCCTTTAGCAATCGCACCGCCAAGGCTGCTAAGGTGAATGTTTTGCCACTGCCTGGCACCGCCGACACCGCCATTCGCCCCGCGGTATAGGCGCAAATGGCAAGTTGCTCAGGTCGTAGGGTGAGGTTTGACATCATAAGAAGATGTGTATTTTATGTGCGTAAATATTTGCGCCAAGCTTCGTGCCCGCCAATGGTGGCAAGCGCCATCGCCCAAAATCGTGGGCGAATGGGTTGGCTGAGTAAGGGCATATGCGCCTCGTCTGGGGTTTTATTGGCTTTGCGGCGGTTACATTCCCCGCAGGCTGTCACCACATTTTCCCAATCGGTGCGCCCCCCGCGTGAGCGTGGTAACACATGATCGATGGTTAATTCTTCGCGCCCGGGTTGCCGCCCACAATATTGGCAGGTGTGATTATCGCGGGTTAAGATGGCCCGACGTGATAACGGCATGGGCAGATTGCGCGGAATACGCACATAATAACGCAAGCGAATGACCAAAGGCGCGTCAATGGTGAGGTGTAAGCTGTGAATTTTTTCGTCGCTGGCCTCAACCATTTCGGCACGGTCAGCAAGCAACATATTTACAGCGCGGTGCATTGAAACGACGCTGAGCGGCTCATAGGTGGCATTGAGCACTAAAACCCGCCGAAAGGTGGGTGGATGAGATTGTCCGTTAAAGTTAGTTGACTGATCATCTCCTGATGCTATTGGTTGCTCGCACACTCACCGCGCAATCGGGGCGATATTATACTGGACATGTGTTCTTAAATTTTGTATAGAAAATAATAATAAGGCTGTTCAAAATTCATTTTCTTATTCCTACAAAATGACGAATTTCGCTGTAGTCGGTGACCCATCTTTCTTGTGTTGACAGGTTAATCTGCCCTCTTGCTATTTCAGCGTTGATATGTAGAGAGAGACGGGTTGGTGAACTGTCTCTCTCTACATATCAATTCGACGTTGAACATACAGATTTGATCATTATATATTTTGGCAACGCCCCCAATTATTGAGATGATACTAATGCCGCACAAAAAATATAAAGGTAAAGACGCGCTATCGGCGCGTCTTTGAATGATTGAAACAAGAAAACAAAAATGAAACAGGAGAGGCAAAAAACGCAAACAGAGGCAGTGGGGTCAGTGGGAATCGAACCCACACGGTGATTTCTCACCCCAAAATTTTAAGTCTTGTGCGTCTGCCTGTTTCGCCATGACCCCGCTTTAATTTGAGGGTTTATTCTATCATTAAATTTTGTGTAATGTGGATTAAGACGCTTTATTTTCTTAAAAATTTGACAGCCTTACATCCTTGGGCGTTATATCGATGTAATGGTTAGGGCTTACGCGAATCGAAAAAATTCACCACAAAGAACACAAAGATCGTAAAGAAAAGAGTAGAAATTGGCTTTATCTTTGAGGTCTTTGTGTTTTTCGTGGTAAAAAAGTTTAAGTTGTGCGTAAGTCCTAATGGTAACATTAGACCCGTAAAGCATGTCATCACAATACTATAAAAATGCCGCCATTATTTATAACCCCGTGGCGGGGCAACGAAATGTGCGCAACGGTATGCAGCAAACCATTGGGCGGCTGGCATTTGTGGGGTGGCGCACAGCACTTTATGAAACAACGATCGAAATCGGGGCCGAGGAATTGACACGTAGGGCCATTGCTGAGGGAGCCGAAATTGTTGTGGCGGCCGGGGGCGATGGTACCATCAATGCGGTGATTAACGGCATGGATGTTCGGCAAAACCCGCATGTGACGCTTGGCGTGTTGCCCATCGGCACCGCCAATGTGTGGGCGCGTGAGGTTGGCATTACCTCATTCCCGCAACTGACCGGCGATTTCAAAAGTGCTGCCGACACCCTCATCAATGGGGTGCCGATGTTGGCGGATTTGGGTCAAGCGGGCAACCGCTACTTTTTGCTGTGGGCTGGCATCGGGTTAGATGCGCTCATCACCCAAGAGGTACATTTTGACCTCAAACGTTGGGCGGGTGGGCTGGCTTTTGCCGAGGCGGGGGTGCGCACTGGCTTACGTTATACAGGGGCGCGGGTGCGGGTCAAGCTCGATGATGAGGTGATTGAAAATGATACATGGTTTATCGCCATCAGCAATATTCGCTTGTATGCCCATATTCCACTAGCTAAAAATGCCGACATTACGGATGGGTTATTGGATGTGCATTTGTTTGCGGGCAATACTCCGCCGCAATATCTAAAGCATATGGCTGGGGTGCTGTTGGGTACGCATACCCAAGACCCTGATGTGGTTTATCGCCAATGCCAACAGATTAGCATCGAGGCTGACCCCGCTTTGCCGGTGCATGTGGATGCTGAACCGATTGGCTTGACCCCGATGAAATTTTCGGTGTTGCCGCAAAGTTTGCGGGTGCTTGTGCCGCGTGAATTTATTGAAAATTAAGCGATTGACGGTTGAAATAACACAGGACTTACGCATATTAAAAACATTTCACCACAAAGCGCACAAAGGGCACAAAGATAAGAAAGATTTATGATGCAAAGCTTTGAGCTCTTCGTGTGCTTTGTGGTGAAAATAAAATTTCGCGTAAGTGTTCAATGACTTTAATCGTAAACCCAAAGAAGATTATTCGCTATTCATCATCCACAGCGAAAAGCCGCGCAGAAACTCGCGGAAACCGGCCAAATGTTGCGCTGGGAAATTGTAATTTTCAACGGCGTGATCAAGCACACGCTCAAAACAGGCCAGCCATTCATCACGCCCAGCTTGGTTGATGGGAAATGGCATGTGTCGCGCCCGCATCATTGGGTTGCCATATTTGGCATGATACAGCG
>JAGWYZ010000023.1 GCA_018969115.1 Chloroflexota bacterium
TATTGTACCTTGCGCACACGTGTGCGCAAGGTACAATATTAATAATTATTGCGTATGTATCATCTCAAAAAACAGAAGATATAAAGTAAAGTTTCACGAAAATTACCATCTCCTGATCCCCGCTGGGGATCAGGAGATGGTAATTTCCACAATACGTTCTTTTAAATCATCTCTGATTATTGAGAAGATAGCATAAAATCAACTAAATGAGCACCCCACTTCTCAATTTTATTAATGGCGCATGGGCGCAATCGAGCACAAGCAATGTGCTAAATGTAAATAACCCCGCAACAGCACAAGTCATCGCACAAGTGCCAATATCACCAGCCAACGAGGTTCACGCAGCAGCCCAAGCTGCCCAAACTGCATTTAAGGAATGGCGACGTGTGCCAGTCACCGACCGCATTCAATATCTGTTTCGACTCAAACAATTGCTCGAAGACAATATTGACGACATTGCCAAAACAATCACCAACGAATGTGGCAAAACCTATGCCGAAAGTGTGGCAGAAATGCGACGCGGCATCGAAAATGTCGAAAATTCATGCGGTTCCCCAACCCAAATGCAGGGGTTATTTAGCGAAGACATTGCGCGTGGCATCGACGAATTTATGATTCGGCAACCGCTCGGCGTTGTTGCAGCCATTACCCCCTTTAACTTCCCGGGCATGATTCCATTGTGGTTTTTGCCTTATGCGGTAGCAACCGGCAACTGCTTTATTTTAAAGCCAAGCGAAAAAGTGCCCTTAACCTCACAAAAGCTGTTTCAACTGATTGAAAAAGCAGGTTTCCCAAAAGGGGTATTACAGGTCGTAAATGGGTCAAAAGAGACAGTTGATGCGATTCTCGATCACCCACTCATTCGCGCCATTAGTTTTGTAGGCAGCACCCCAGTAGCACGTTATGTCTATAGCCGCGCTACTGCCAACGGCAAACGTGCCCAATGCCAAGGCGGGGCCAAAAACCCGGTGGTGATTATGCCCGATTGCGATCTTGAAATGACCACAAAAATCATCGCTGATTCGGCCTTTGGCTGTGCAGGGCAACGCTGTTTGGCTGCGTCGGTAGCCATTACGGTTGGCGATGCCAAGAATTCATTTACCGAGCACATTGCTGATATTGCAGCCAGCCGAAAAGTGGGTTATGGGCTTGACAGTGCCACCGAAATGGGGCCAGTGATCTCGGCAGATAGCAAAAACCGCATCAAACATATTGTAAATGGTGGTTTGGCCAATGGGGCAGCACATATGTTGGTGAATGGCCTAGATCGTACTGTTGGGGGCTACGAAGATGGCTTTTTTGTATTCCCGACTGTGCTCGACCAAGTAAACCCAAAAAGTGAATTGGCGACAACCGAAATATTTGGACCTGTGTTAAGTTTGATGCATGCCAATACGGTTGAGGAAGCGATTGCGATGGTAAATGACCGCACAGTAGGTAATATGGCGTGTTTATTCACCTCATCGGGCACAGCGGCACGGCAATTTCGCAACGAAGTTACTTCGGGCAATGTCGGCATCAATGTTGGCATCGCGGCACCGATGGCGTTTTTTCCATTCAGCGGTTGGCGCGATAGCTTCTTTGGTGATCTGCATGCGCAAGGGCATCATGCCATTGAGTTTTATACCGAAACCAAAGTCGTGGTTGAGCGTTGGCCAAAAGAGTGGAGCCGAAAGTTTTAAGCCGGAGAACCAAGATGAAAGCGCTTCTATCTTGGTTCTTTGCGCTTGATTCTTGGTTCTTAGGTATCATCTCAACGATTCGGGGGAAACCCCAAAGATATAATTCCAAATGCACTGTATGACCATTAAAGTTAGGGGCTTTGCCCCTAACTTCAATGGTCATACAGTGCGTTTGGAAAAAATAGTTTTATTGCCCCCGATTTTTTGATATAGTACGTTCTTAGTTCTTATACAATACGCTATTATGTCATTATCTACACAAGAAGTCATTCGTCTCAATAAAGAATATACGCTTTTCGAGTGGAACCCACAAGGCAACTATATCCCGCTGCCGATTGATCACGCCAAAGGATCATGTTTTTGGACAACAGATGGTAAACGTTATCTTGATTTCAACTCGCAATTGATGAGCGTAAATATTGGGCATGGTGATGAACGTGTCAATAACGCAATCAAGACCCAACTCGATAAGCTCAATTTCGCTAATCCCTATGCAGCCACCGAGCCACGTGGCGTGTTAGGTGAATTAGTCGCCAAAATTACACCAGGCAACCTCAAAAAGTCTTTTTTTACCTTAGGTGGCAGCGAAGCCAATGAAAATGCCATCAAAATTGCCAAAATGGTGAAAGGTGGGCATAAAATTTTGGCACGCTATCGTGGATATCACGGCGGTACCGCCGCATCGATGGCGCTAACGGGCGACCCGCGCCGCTGGGCTGCCGAGCCATCCATCCCGGGTGTACATCGCATCCCCGACCCTTACTATTATCGCTGCCGCTTACCGATCTCCGAAGCCGAATTTATGCAAGAATGTCTTAATCAGACTGAAGACATTATTAAGTTTGAAGGCGCTAAAAACATTGCTGCCATGATTATGGAAACGATCGTTGGCACAAACGGCATCATTATTCCAAGCAAAGAATATATGCAAGGCATTCGCTATTTGTGCGATAAATATGGCATTTTCTTGATTTTGGATGAAGTCATGTGTGGTTTTGGGCGTACCGGCAAATGGTTTGCCTGTGAGCATTTTGATGTGGTTCCCGATATGATGACGATGGCAAAAGGCCTGACCAGCAGCTATTTGCCATTGGGCGATTGTGTGGTAAGCGAAGAAATTGCCAGCTATTTTGATGACCATGTGCTCTATGCTGGCCTAACCTATGGCGGCCACGCAGTTAGCTGCGCTGCCGCTATTGCCGCCATTAACGTCATGATCGAAGATAATTTGGTTGAACGCGCCGCCGAAATGGGCACATTCTTAGCCGCCGAAGAGGACAAACTTAAGAGCAAGCACCCATCAGTGGGCGATGTGCGACACATTGGGCTGTTTACCATCTTTGAGTTGGTTAAAAATCGCACAACCAAAGAGCCATTGGCCCCCTATAACGCCAGCGGCAAAGAGATGGAAGTGATGAATATGATCAAGAAGTTTTTCAACGACAATGGCTTATTCACCTTTGTGCGTTGGAATAGTTTCTTTGTCAACCCACCCTTGTCGATCAGCAAAGAAGAATTGCTAGAGGGTTTGGCCATTGTCGATCAGGCACTGGATATTGCCGATGAGTTTGTGATTTGAGAAAGAGCCAAGAGCAAGATAAAATAAGAGAGAGACGCGCAATAGCGCGTCTCTCTTGCTTTATTTTAGAGGGTGTTTCTTAAATCAATTTCCACTTTTTTGTTAGCTAAAATCACGTGGTTTTATCAAATCAGAGCACATATTTAGACAAAATGAATGCCCAAATCCCTATCTCAGGGTTGTTATGGGGTGGCAAAGCCACCCTATAACAACCCTGAGATAGGGATTTGGGAAAAAAGTTGTTTTAAGAAACAGTGTCTTAAGGCTATTTTAGGCCTGATAACCGCCAGTGTTTTTGGCTGTGCCACGTTCGTTGGTAATTTTGGCTTCATAGCCGCTAGCACGATAGACGGCAATGGGGTCAATAGGCACACCCATCTCTTGGCGAATGTGGGCTAAAAGCGGGCGCACATCGGTCTTGTAGGCGGCATTCAAAATTTCATGGGCACCCAACACATCCCCATCTTGTTGCACCACCCGCAACTTTGCACGATTCACAATCAATGCTTTGGCATAGGCTTCTTGGCAATTAATCACCGATACCAACATCGGCAACAGTTTGCCTTCAATATTGTGAGATTGATCGATCATATAAGCCAAATTTTCGGCGGTGCTGCGGGTTAACACATCTGAACTCTGTGCCGCCCCGACCAACTCGTTAAAAATTAAAAATAGCTCATAGGGGTTTACGCTACCGACCACCAAATCATCATCGGCATATTTGCGGTTGTTAAAATGAAAACCACCCAGCCGACCCTCATCGAGCAAAAACGACACAATTTGTTCAATATTTACGCCCGGCGCATGATGCCCAAGATCAACCAAAACTTGGGCTTGTGGGCCACATTTTAGGGCAAAAGCATAGGCTACGCCCCAATCTGGCACATCGGTACTATAAAATGCTGGCTCAAAGAATTTATACTCAATCAACATGCGCCCGCCAGTGGGCAAATGGGTGTAAGCTTGCCGTAAACCCTCCTCAAAACGCCGTTTACGCGCACGCAAATCATCTTGCCCGGCATAATTGGTGCCATCAGCAAACCATAGGCTTAAATCGCGGCTGCCGGTCTTACGCATAATGTCGCAGCACTCGATCAAATGATCAAGCGCCAATTCACGTATGCCACTATTAGGGTTGCCCAACGAACCAAGACGATAGACCTCATCTTGAAAAACATTGGGGTTGACAGCACCAATCTTAATCCCGCATGATTCAGCATACTGGCGCATCGCCACATAATCATCACCTTCGGGTTTATCCCAAGGAATATGCACCGCCACACTGGGGGCAATGCCGGTGAGTTTATGCACCATCGCAGCATCATCAAGTTTCTCGCGGGTGGTACGGGCGGCGCCAGCATGGGCAAAGGTCTTAAAACGAGTGCCGCTATTGGCGTAGCCCCAACTCGGGGTTTCGATACGCTGTGCTTTAAGCGCAGCTTCAACAGCGTTTACATCAATGCCGTCACTGGCAAGTTGTTCTGAAAGATAAGTGTAAGGAATCATTTTGAAGAATGAAGGATAAAAGTTGAAAGATGAACGGTTGATTAGCGAGTGGTGGCATCGGCCTCAAGTTGAGGCGATTGATCATATTTAGCTTTTTTGAGCGCTGCTTTTATCAACTTATGCGTCTCACGGCGCAAAAGAGTGAGATTTTCACACATTGTTTTATTGACATCATTCACACAGCCGTTTAACTCGGCGCTCGTTACCGACTTAAATTGATTAGCACCTATCAATAACGCTTTGCGATCAGACATACAACACCTCCATAATTTACCCTAATAGATTAGGAATATGGTTTTGACCAATCTCACTAACGGGCTACAAGCTAAGCGCTTAGTCTGTTAGTGAGATCGGTATTTCCTCGATTTTTAGCTATTCTTGATATATTTATATTGTAGTCTCACCAATCAAACATACCCAATCAAGCATTTGCCGACGATCAACCAAGCGTATCCCAGCTTCATTCATCGCGGCAATTACTGCATCAGCTTGCGTGTCTAAAATACCCGAAAACACAAAACAGGGGCCACGAGCGACCATGCCCTGCCCCAACATTTTAATAATCACTGGGGCCAAAATATTGGCCACCACCAAATCAAAACGTTCATGGGTGTAATCCCACGAACCTTGATCTATTTTAACCAAATGCACAACGTTATTTAGCTCAACATTATCAATCCCGGTGCGCACTGCGTCCATATCAGTATCTACACCCAAAACATAGGCCGCCCCCAATTTAGCAGCCAAAACTGTAAGAATGGCCGAGCCACTGCCAATGTCAAAAACGCGCCATGCATTATGCGGTTGCAGCAAATCTTCAAGTGCGGCGGCACATAGTTGGGTGGTAGGGTGCAAGCCTGTACCAAATGCTTGCCCGGGGTCAAGCACCAGCTCAACTTCACCAGACTGAGTGGGCACTTCGGCGCGGTCAATCCATGATGGACGAATTAACACTTTTTTGCCTATGCGAATAGGTTTGTAATTTTCCTTCCACTTTTCTGCCCAATTCTCAGTATCCACTTCACGATAAATGGGCATACCAATGGGCAATATTTGCTGCTGGTGCAGTGCCATATTTAAGCAACGCAACGCAAATTCCACCTGATCACAACGTTGGGTGGTTGTTTCATCTAAGGGCAAATATGCACGCACAACCACTGGGCCAGTGGCGGCTTCATCTTCCCAACGATCAGCCGTGCGGGTTGCATCATTAAATTGTTCAATGACCACCCCACCCTCTACGTATTCGAATAATGCATCACTAATGGCTTCCGCCAATTCGTTACTTGTTTCAATAGAAAGTTCTAACCAGTTCAAAGCCTTACTATTGTACGTATGTGTGATGGCACAATCTTATTAATTCCAACGTGCCACTTCGTTCGCCAATGACACAATCGTCTCTTTTACTTTATTCGCATCAGGCGCATTGGGGTAAATATCTAAATAGCGCTCATAAATTGCCACAGCACGGCGGCGTTGGCCCAAATTGGTATGCAAAATCGCCTGATTTCGCATTTCAGCTGGGTCAAGTGGGTTAATGACCAACAAACGCTCAATTACAGCCAAAGTGCGCTCAAGGTCATTTTGATGCACATATACACTTTTCAGATTATTAAGCATTCGGGTCAAAATATGGCGCGCACCAACCGGATTAAGAAATCCAATCTGAAAATGAAGTTTCCCTTTGGTCAAGGTTTGCACGCGCTGGCGACAATCATCGATACTCATTCTTGCCCCACGATTAAATGGGTCGAGGTAAATATAATCAATTTCACCCACGTGTGTAGGCATGCAGGTCACCCGCACGATAAAATGCCCCGGCAAACCCACTCCCTCAGCCTCAAAACCAAGGCGATTTGCAACCTCGAGGTAAACCAATGACAAAGTAATTGGAATGCCAAGGCGGCGATCAATCACTTCATTGAGGAAGCTATTTTTAGGGTCGTGATAATGTTGGTAATTACCAACAAAACCTAAACGATTAAACAAAAGGTCGGCCAAATCTTGCGCCGCATGTTCAGAACGATCCTCACGCAAATAATGTCTAGCTTGTTCGGCAAGACGATCGAATTGACCAATATATGCGTCAATATCTAAACGAGGATACTCAAATTCGCCCATAACCAAAACGGCACGAGTCAAATTAATATGATCGGGCAAAAGCACCTCATTTGCAAAACGCTCCAAATCAGACATGGCTGTTTTCATTTTAATCTACCACTTCCTGTTATGTTGAGTATATGTATCTTCTCAATAAAATGGGGCGAATAAAACAAATTTTCGTCAAAATCACTATATAGCCTTTGTGAACAGAGGAAAGCCCCTATTCACAAAGGCCATATAGTGATTTTGACATCACACCTTTTGGGTTTACCTCGAATTATTGAGAAGATACGAATATATCATCAAAATTTTTGGTTTAACATTGCAACGTTTGTTGCAATCACAAAAGCACAAGGGCGACTCTTACCATTCGCCCTTGTTCATCTTTTTTCGTTGTATTTTGATATTTTTTAAATTTTTTCGTATTATCTCAAAAAATCGGGGAGTAAAACATATTTTTGTTGAAATCACTATATGGTCTTTGGGCGCAAGCGCAAAGTCTTGCACCCAAAAAACCCATTTAGTGATTTCAACATTCCATCTTTTAGGTTTACTCCTGTTTATTGACAACTATTTTTACATCATCTTAGCAAGGCTTAACCAACACCCCAAACACTCCTTGCCGTCGTCCTTACCGTCGCATCAAAGTCGGCAGATACAGTTTGCTATTCACCTTTGTATTTGAAGTAGGACCATAGAAATGGCGGGCATCATTATTGTCTACCTCTTCTAGCCAGTAATAATAAGTCACACCAGCTTGTGCAGTTTGATCAATATATGAATAGTTTGAGCCACTTGAACGTCCATCCGAATAAACAGGGATCAAGTTAAGCCGAGTTGACGAAATCGGCAAATTCGTGCTGCCACCCGATGGCCGCACCGTGCTGCGCCAAACATGGAAACTGTAAGTGTTAACCTCAGTTGAAGTCGTCCAAGAGACTTTTACATTGCCATTTGACTGTGATTGAGCGTTAAAGCCCGCCAAAGTAACCACCGACGGCAATAAGGGATGATCCATCCGATTGCTGGCAAAGGTCACATTACCGGTTTGAGTGCTAAAGGCTGTTGCCGTGTTATTAATTGTCGTCACACCATTTTGAGCCGCCAAACGTGAAACCGTTACTTGGAACGTCATTACTTTGGTTTCGCCGGCGTTAACAACGGCAAACTTCCATACCAAGTTTTTGGTTGCTTCCAGCAATTCTTCAGCATCTATACGTTGGTTGAGCGGCAACGGCACAGTGCTAGATGAATCAAGCGCTGGGTTTGCGCTATTACGTACATAGGTCACTACCGCATCATCAATTGGGTCTGTCACCACCACATTTGTTAATGGCGCGTTGGTGTTATTGCGCAAGAAAAGCGTATAAGTGATCTTTTCTTCAGGTTGTACCGACGAACCCCCATTTTGGGTCTGAGAATTGATGACCAAACTCATTGCCGCAACTGGTGTAGATGTAGGCTGAGCCACTGGCGTAGCAGTATTAGTTGGTGTAGCTGTACTGGTTGGCGTAGGTGTATTGGTTGGTGGTGTGCCAGTTGGGGTCACGGTTGGGGTTGCTGGGGTGCCCGTCGCAGTTGGGGTACGCGTCGGCGTATTGGTTGGCGTTGGGGTCAGGGTTGGGGTTGGCGTATTGGTTACACCAGTATAGTAACTTATATCTTGGTCAGATACACCCGCACCCAAACCCGCCACCACACCATAAACACTACCAATATTACTGTACTGAATCGCTTGTGCGGTCCCGCTCACCGTCAATGTCCGCGATTCCCCGGGGTTCAAAGTAATGCTTGCCGCAAATGGCACACCACTATTGATCTTGTTATCGGTTACAACGATATTCAACAACGTAATCGTGCCAGTATTGCGAATAACATAACTCCAAGTCACCGCTGAACCCGGTGTCAGATATAGTTGCCCTTGGCTGGTTACATCTACACTATTGGTAAACTTCTCGATATCAATACCATAAGACACACCGGTATAAAAGGCAATATCGGCATCACTCGCCGTCGTAGATTGCCCATTGTAGTTATACCGTAATGTAGCCACAGCCGTGTTTGTATATAAGCCAAGTGCCGTGACTGTACCATAACGAGTACAGGTGACTACACCACCGGGCGGGAAAGCAGATCGATTCAGCACAGGCGTGCAGCTGTAAATTTCTTCCGCCGACTGGCCAAATGGCGTATCGTTAAACGACAATACTTCAGCCGTAATATTGCCTGTATTTGTCAAAATAATAGACCATATCACTGGCTGATTAATGGGCAAACTTGGGCCGGGTGGCGTATTCGCATCAAGCGGCACTAACCCATTGACCACTAGCTTTTGTATATCAACGCCAGTAGCAATCACTGTCATATAACCCAAATCAGTATCGGTAATATTTTGGGTTGCACTCAAAAAGTTCGTTCCTGTCACAGTGGCAGTATTTACATATAAACCTACGATGGTCGGAGATGCAGTATAAGTACATGTCATGACCGCTCCGGGTATAAAGGTAGTTGAAATTACAACTGCAACTGGAGGAGCACAAGCACCTCCCGAAAGTGCCAAGTTGGGAGATGATGCATCATCCAAGGTCAAATTTGTCAACGACACATTACCTGTATTTGTCACAACAAATGATACTGTAACAGTATTACTCGGCCAAATAGCCGTACCCGGAGCACTTTCAGCATCATCGCCATTCATAAACTTCTTCACCAATACCGATTGGCGCATGCCATAATAATGCCCCATATCAGATGAGGTAATCACCCTACTGGCAATGGTCGATTGTGCCGTTGCCGTATTGGTATAAACACCGCCACGAACCGTATCAAATGCCGTCAATGTAACCACTGTGCCGGGTATTAATGACACAACCGTGCTCACATTAAATGTGGTTGTAATGGTGGCGGCTGGGTTCACATCAACATTCACATCGTCATCTGTAATCGTAATATTGGTTAAAGTCGCAGTGCCTGTGTTGGTAAGCACATAAACCCACGTAATGGGCGTGCCGACGAATAGATTAGGCCCAGTATCAATGCTATCGGCATCACTATAGACACCTGTAACACTAATAAACTTCTTTAGGGTTAAACTTGGCGTAACCAATTGCGTTGTCGTAAAGTTAACCATAGCATCAGGTGTTAAGGCTGTTGGCCCTGTTGCCGACACTGCTGCCGAATTTGTAATTAGGGCGCTGGTAGTTGTTGTGCTCACAATGGTTTTTAACACCAATGTAGCAGCACTGCCCGGGTTAATGGTACTCGTGCCATAAATCGTAATCAAATTGCTAGCATCGATAGTCGAAGTAAACGTGCCAGACGACAATGTCACACTTGGCGACCCCGTCAACGATACTTCAGCCGGCAATTGATCTGTGACAACAAAGGAAGTCATGATCGACGGCCCTTTGTTTGTAATCACAATGGTGTAATCAAGCAGGCCGCCTGTTGGCACTGGGTCAAGCGAATCAGACTTGAGCAAGACGACGTCAATGGCAGTTTGAGCCGTTAACAGACGAGATGCTGAAACAGCAGTGGTTGTAATATTGCGTGCTCCAGCCGCCACCGTGTTAGTGAATGGCTGTTGGGCTGGTGTCATATTCAGCGACTTCATACGCACCGCCACCGTAATGGTAGCGTTTGAACCTATGGCTGGATCTGCTGCCAAACTTGGAATCGTCAACAAAACATTTGAACCAGAAAGGGTCGGCGTATAAACGGTGCCATCATCTAATGTAGCCGTTGAGCTAATATAAGTGACCTGCGATGGCAAAGCATCAGTCACCATCACATTCACGGCAGGCGACGGCCCATCGCTACCAACATCAATAATGTAGAGCAAAGTTGTTAAATCACCACCAACATCTCCATTTTGAATGATACCCGAGCCAGGCGAACTCTCAAGCGACGGAGTAATCACTCCATATCCCTTCGTTACAGTCAAGCTGGCGTGATTTGTAATCGTCACCGGCGCAGACGGTGTTAGAGATGTTGTCGCATTTGCTGCTGTAATCGTAGCCGTGTTTGTAATTACTTGGCTGATGAGGCTCGTGGTTGGGATTGTGCCCGTAATCATGACAGTGATCGATTCACCGGCAGCCAATGTTGATACCGCATAGCTGCTCAATGGCATCGAAATTAAGGCCGCAGCGGTGCTACTCACTTGCACCGATGCAGTACCCAACATGAGCGGCGACGGCAAATTGTCGGTAATCGTAATATTCTTGGCTGAAGATGGGCCAGTGTTAGTGATGTAAAGCGCAAATGTCACTGGGCTACCCGAGGTAATTGGCCCACCTGCTGAAACTTTGGTAGCGGTTAAGATGGCAGGCGATAACAAGGTTACCGCATTTGCAGAAATGGCCGTCGTTGGACAATTCCAAGCAGAAGGGGGTAAATAACCAGCTGAAGGTGCAACAGCACATTGATAAAGCACAAAGTTTGGCCCAAATGCCGAGCTAACCGTTGCAACATTTGTCACCGGTGTCGTTACCGCCACAGCAGCATTCACTCGTGCAGTTACTGTTATCAATAAAGTATTACGGTTATCTGAGAAAGAAGGCCCCTCGTAGATCACAGGGACGTTACCTGCGGTGATTGTATCAATACTAAATGAGGTGGCGTTTGCTGGGATTGGATTAGGGCTAACATATGAATTAAGGTTTGTTGCACCCGCATTCGTCCCACCCATATAAGTCTGAACACTCACTAAGCTTAAACCACTAGGCAAAGCATCACTAAACCTAAAGCTACCATATCCATTACCATTCCCTGTAATTGAAAATGATTGTGCATTTGTAATCAATACCGTATAGGTTACTAATTCACCCACCCCCACATTCGCTTGCAACCCAGACTTCTTCATAAACAAACCCGGCACAACTGAAACAACTGAAGGCGAAATGGTGCGGCTGGCAAAAGTGCCAAGCCCATTAACCGTCGTGACCGCTGTATTGGTATAGGTCGTTCCTGCTACGGCACCAGATGGAATCGCCGCAACCACCGTAATCACTGATGTCTGACCTTGATCTATACAAATACTTGCAAGCGAAGCCGCCCCTACTAATGGATATGTAGCCGGACCATTGGTAGCTGGAACTGCGCCACAATCACTAGGCACATAAGCCGATCCTGAAACAAAAGTTAAAGGTGTAACCGGAAAACCACTGGGCATCGCATCGCTAAAATCAAATGTATTATCATCGCCCAAGGACGCATTCGTAATGCGAACAACATAAGTAATATTTGTTCCCGGAATGGGTGGCGTATTCCCATAAATTACCGTTTTTGAAGCGCTAAAACATGTATTCAATGCGCTAGCGCAGGCCTGTAATGCATCGACCCTATCTCGCGCATCGCCATCTACGAGTTTACTGACCGGGGCGGTCTCATTTGCGGGGGCAGAGGCGGCGGCAACCTCAGGTTGCCCCGAAGCCATTAGCCCAACCTGCAACGCCATGACAGCAAACGCACTAAAACAGAGTGCCCCCAACATGCTGGTTATTTTCCTAATAGATGTTTTATGTTGATTCATTTGGTTGTTCTCCCTTTCTCCTTTGTTACAAAAATGCTAAAAATAAAACTTCATCCCAAAGCGATATTAAGTTAATTATATTATCGATGATTACAAAGCAATTCCTTCGTATTTTCAAAAAACTGGCAAAAATTTCATTTGCTTCGCCACAAAATTACATATTAAACCTTATGCGCCAATGGCCATCTGTTTGACCGTGCAAATACCTATCATACTCATCAAAAACTAACTTTTAAACAACAATAATACGATCCGACAAAATCGGATATATTTTCAATTAAAACCAACGAAATACCAGCCTGAAATATCATACGTTAGCTGTCAAACATTATCAAGTTTTTGCTATAAACCTGCTTTTTGAAGAGTTAGGGTTCTCGGTTGCATTCGACCAGAAAAGGTAGATTGGCCAAGATATTGATATATCATTATTATTACAATACCTTCACCATCTTGCCCATGAATGAATTCACGGTCTAAAAATTTTAAACGCGCTAAAGTGCATTCGCCGCACAGTTAATAAATTTTAACGCATTTGTTTGTTTCAGACTGCGAAATTCACAGGCAGGCAATCGCAAATTAGCGAAAGAATTGTATTATCATTTCATTTGACATTTTACGTGGGTGCAACTAAGTCTAAGCACAATCTGTCTCGTTTTGCATCATGACAAATTAACATATAAGAACCAAGGCAACTCCGTTATAATATCTCCACTTTGTTTAACCAATTTCAAGCGCTATTTGCTCACCCTCATCATCAAGGGTAATTTTTTATTGGCTGGAATTGGTCGCGTAAATATCAATAGAGACGCATAAACATAAACGCCTTCCAGCATGGGAAGGCGTTTTTTTATTACATGAATATTATTACCCCCAGACCCATCAGTGGCTTTCCAGAATTATTGCCTGATGCACAAATCGTATTTAATCGCTGCTTGCAAATTGTGCGAGAAACATATGAGCTATTTGGCTTTGCGCCAATTGAAACCTCGGCAGTGGAACGCAAAGAAATTTTGACTTCGAAGGGTGGTGATGAGAAAGAAATTTTTGCGCTCACGCGCCTATTCACCCGCCCCGATGAATCACCTGAAACAGACCTAGCGCTACACTTTGATCTAACCGTGCCACTGGCACGTTATGTAGCGCAAAACAAAGACAAGCTGGTTTTTCCATTCCGCCGCTATCAGATTCAAAAAATATGGCGTGGTGAGCGCCCCCAAAAAGGCCGTTACCGCGAGTTTTATCAATGCGATATCGATGTCATCGGTCGCGGAACGCTTAACCTGATCACCGATGCCGAAATTCCAAGTGTCATCTATCAAGTATTCAAACGCATGAATATTGGGCAGTTTGTCATTCGGATTAACAATCGGCGGCTGTTACAGGGCTATTTTGAGCACCTTGGCGTGCCCGCCGAACAAATTGGCGATGTGTTACGTGCGGTAGACCGCCTCGAGAAAGAAGGCCGCGACAAAGTGCGCGGCGAATTAATTAACAAGATCGGAGCCAGCGAAGCCGCCGCCGATGATATTTTAGGGTTTATTCGCAGTGATGCTGCCGATAAAACATTACCCACTGCTGGCGTAGAAACCGATGCCGTGCTCGCCAAAATTAAGGCATCGCCAGCCATGAGTAATGAGCGATTCGCCCAAGGTGCCGCCGAATTAAGCACCGTGATCGCTGGTATCCGCAGTCTTGGCGTGCCCGATGCCTATTTTCGCGCCGATTTGTCGATTGCGCGTGGGTTAGGTTATTACACCGGCACTGTGTATGAAACCCAATTGGTCAAATATCCTGAACTAGGGAGCATTTGTTCGGGTGGGCGTTACGACGACCTCGCCAGCTATTTCACCAGCGACAAATTGCCCGGTGTCGGTATTTCGATTGGGCTAAGTCGGTTAGTCATTCAGCTCATTGAGGCGGGGGTGCTAAAAACCGGCGCTTCCACTCCAGCGCCAGTAATTGTCACCACCATGGATAACACGCGCATGAATGATTATCTTAGCCTTGCGGCTGCTTTACGTGAGGCTGGTATCGCCACCGAAGTTTATTTTGACAAAGGCCGTCTCGGCGACCAACTGAAATATGCCAATCGCAAAGGCTTTAAAATCGCTGTGATTGCTGGCGAAAGTGAGTTTGCGGCGGGGCAAGTGAAGATTAAAAATTTGATCAGTGGCAACGAGACCATATGTAATCGCGCTGAATTGGCAGCACAAGTGGGTATGATCGTCATGAGTCATGAGTCATGACTCGTGACTCATAATTACCATTAGGCTCCTATACAATTAAGTAATGATGGTTACTCTAAATCTTACCTCTAACGTACAAGATCATATTCTCAAAATCAAGCTACCCGATGATATCCCTATGGGTTTAGTCGATGTTGTGCTTGTCCTTTCACCCCGTAAAAACAATAAAAAAAACAAGAAATGCACCTTGGGCGATTTAGCAAAATCGCCTTACATTGGCATGTGGAAAGATAGAGCTGACATTAAAAACACTTCCGACTTTGCTGCAAATCTGCGAGAACGCGCGTGGCGCAGAAGCAAATGAGCTTTTGTCTAGATACTGATGTAATTATTGATTGTTTGCGTGGTACACCCAAAACGATTGAATGGCTCACAAACAATAATACCAGTAAATTTTATATTCCAGCAGTTGTCGCAATGGAACTTATCATCGGCAGCCAAAATAAATCAGACCAAACTCGCATTCGCCGATTTATTAACCAATTTGAAATTATTTGGCATACAGAAGCAGATACAAAATTAGCATTTAATTTATTGCTTACACACAAACTATCCAATGGATTGAGCATCCCAGATTGTTTAATTGCCGCAACAGCCATTCAACGCGACTTTACACTCTATACATTCAATTTGAAACATTTTCGCATCATTGCAAATTTGGATGCAAAATCGCCATACTAATCCCCCAACTATGAACAGTATCGCCGTGCTAGATCACCCCAAACGACCAGAAACGCAGCGTGTTGCCGATGAAATTGTGGTATTTTTAAAAGCCGCAGGTTTAGAAACCCATCGCGGAACCACATGGGAAACCGATGCCCTGACAACTTTGATCCCGGGGGTCGATTTGGTGATTGCGCTGGGGGGGGATGGCAGTATTTTGCGAGCAGCGCGGATTGCCGCACCGCATGGCGTGCCAGTCACCTCAGTTAGCATGGGGCATTTGGGTTTTTTGGCAGAAATGGAACCAACTAACTGGCGTGCATCGCTAGCGCGATTGATTGCGGGCGATTATTGGATTGAGGAACGCATGATGCTGAGTGCAACGACAAAACGGGGCAATTTGGTCATTGCCCAGCAAGATGCGCTTAATGACGTGGTGGTGGGGCGCGGCTCATTGGCTCGCGTGGTACGCATACGCACCAGCGTCGATGGCAGTATGCTAACAACTTATGCAGGCGATGGCTTAATCGTATCGACTGCTACTGGCAGCACGGCTTACTCATTGGCAGCAGGCGGCCCCATTCTGCCCCCAACCCTGAAAAATATCATTTTGGTTCCCATTGCGCCCCACATGAGCCTCGACAAGCCAGTCGTGCTTTGGCAACGCTCGGTGGTTGAAATGCGGGTGCAAACTGACCTAGAGGCCGCAATGACGGCAGACGGGCAAGATGAAGTCTTGCTGCGCGATGGCGATGTCGTCATAGTGCAAGTTAGCCCGCATGTGGCACAATTTGTGCGTATGCAGCCCCAAGGCTATTTTTACCAAACCCTAATGCGGCGATTGGTGCGCCCTGAGGCCTTGCCATGATGTTGGACCAAGAAACGCTCGATTTTTTGGCCCGCCCGTTACTGATGCGACTCGCTACCATTGGTAGCGATGGCTACCCACAGGTGACACCGGTTTGGTATTGGTGTGACCCCACCAAACAACGGCTTTATGTTAGCACCGAAAGCCAGCGCATCAAGTTTCGTAATATTCAGCGTGATCCGCGTGTCGGTGCAGTCATTGATGACGATACCACCCGCGATAAATCACGACCCTATCGCGGGGTTTCGATCAAAGGCGACGCCCATGAAGTGATGGCCCCACATGACACTTTAGCAATGCTTGTGACCAATATTGTCAGCCGCTATTTTGGCCCAGATGAGGTGCAAAAAGCCTTTCAATGGCTATTTGTCGGCGACCGTGTTGTCATTGAAATTGAACCGCTTCACGTGGCAAAAGTGGGGGCAGGTTGGCGTGGGCTTTAGGTTTGCACCAATCTCTCAATTTTACCGTTAGGTAGCGCAGATACGCAAACATTGTTGATAAGCCTCAGGCGTGTCAACATCCAGCAAAATACCCTCGTCATCGACATCTAAAAAGGCGAGATCGTGGCGATGCTGACGCAACACATCGCGCACATTTTGCCCTAAGGTCAGTTGCAGCACCGCAGGCCAATACTGTCGATCAATTAACACCGGATGACCACGTTGCCCGCGAAAACGCGGCGCAAGCAAACGAGCACAGCCTTGATGATAAGCAGCGATTAAGCGATTCACCACATCGGGTGGCAATAAGGGTTGATCACCCAAAAACACTAACATCGCCTTAGCCTGTGGCAAATATTGCATGACATAACGCAAGCCGGTTTGCAGCGACGAAAGCATTTCGCCCTCACGATAATGCGGGTTATGCACCACTGTCAAATTATTTAACCCATTTGACACAATCCCCGCCTCAATTAACTGAGCTTGGCACGTACGCAAGGCGACGCTGACCGCATCGGCCTGATGCCCAGTGATAGCGACAATGGCCTCGGCTTGGGTCTGCACCACCATTGACAACGTCGTGCCGATCACGGTGCCACCCGATATTTGTGGCCCAAATGGCAACAACAATTTATTTGCGCCGCCATAACGCGATGATGTGCCAGCCGCCAGAATAAGAGAAACTATCATTTTAAAAACAAGCGCATCAGTTTTAACTTCAAATCGGTATACGGTGGGCAACGCACCAGCAAATCTGTGGCCAAATCACTTTTATGAATGACGCTTTTGTAATGCGAAAAGGTCTCAAAACCAGCTTTGCCACGATAAACGCCCATACCGCTATTGCCGATGCCACCAAATGGCAATGATGGCTCCATCAAATGCGTCAACACATCGTTAATCATACCGCCACCAAATGACAAACGTAAAAATCGGGTTTGTGGGGCGTGTTCGCTGGCAAAAAAATAAGCCGCCAGTGGTTTTGGCCGCGAACGCACCTCGGCGAAGGCTTGATCAAGTGTATCGAATGGAATAATAGGCAATAACGGCCCAAAAATTTCTTCTTGCATCAATGGTGAATGCGGGTCAATTTCGGTTAATATGGTTGGGGCAATGTAACGGTCTGGCGCATCGGTCTGCCCGCCATACACAATTTTGCCGCCGCCCATCAAGCCACAAATGCGCCCAAAATGGCGCTGGTTAATAATGCGCCCATAGTCGGGGCTGCGCTGTGGGTCATCGCCAAACATGGCTTGAAAATTTAATTTTAGGGCGTGAATAAACGCCGGAACGACACTTTGGTGAACCAGGGCGTAATCGGGCACGACACACGTTTGACCCGCGTTATAAGCTTTGCCAAAAGCCACCCGCCGCGCCGCGCGGCTGATGTTAGCAGAGGCATCGATAATGGCAGGGCTTTTGCCACCCAGTTCGAGCGTCACTGGGGTTAAATGCTTGGCTGCGGCCTGCATCACAATTTTGCCTACGGTCGAATTGCCGGTATAAAGAATATAATCGAAGGGCTGATCGAGTAATGCTTGGGCGGCCTCAATCCCGCCTTCCACCACTTTCACATAGGCTGGGTCAAAGGTTTTGCCAATCAAGTGTGCAATTAATGCCGAAGTCGTTGGGGCTAGCTCTGATGGTTTAATAACAGCACAATTGCCTGCCGCAAGCGCCACAATAAGAGGCGCAATGGCTAAGTGAAACGGGTAATTCCATGGTGCCATAATCAACACCACCCCATAAGGCTCAGGGTAAATCCAGCCCGACGAAGGCCATTGTGGCAACGACAAAACCGCCCGCTTCGGCTTGGCCCAAGCCCGCAACCCCCGCAAAACATAACGAATTTCGGCCAGCATTAAGCCAACTTCGGCCCCGTAAGCTTCCATCGTGGCCTTGCCCAAATCGGCTTTTAAGGCTTCAAAAATGGCGGCCTCGTTCGCCTCAATCGCTGCCTTTAATTTTTTTAGCTGGGCAATGCGAAATTCAACGTCTAAAGTTGCGCCAGTGCGGAAAAATGTGTTTAGGGAAGTTAACATGGGTGGGGATTAAGATTAGGGATTAAGGATTGGGGATTGGAAATGATGATTTATGAGTCACAAGTCATGAATCACTTATTATCCTCAATCCTTAATCCCTAATCCCCAACTCTTAATCCCCTCGTTCTGCCTCTGCAATAGCGCGTTTAACGTTGACAGGGATAAGCAAAGCCAAGCCAACAACAAAGAAAAAGATAAGCGACAAGATGCCTAATCGCATACTGCCGGTCAATTGATTGACCAAACCAAACACCAGCGGCCCCATCCACGATGTGCCACGTTCACTGATTTCATAAAAAGAAAAAAACTCGGCCTCGCGCCCACGAGGAATCATTTTTGAGAACAAACTGCGGCTAAGCGCTTGGCTGCCACCCAACACCAGCGCAATGACTGCGCCCAAAAGCCAAAACTGAGTGCCCGTATATAAAAAGCCATAAGAATATATGGTGACGGTAGCCCACACCACCAAACTAATCATAATCGCATTTTTGGCCCCATAACGGCTGGCAATTCGGTCAAACAAATGGGCGCCAAAATAAGCTACAAATTGCACCATCAAAATAATGCCACTTAGCGTACCAACGTCGAGCTTCAATTCTTCGGCTCCAAACACCGATGACACGCCAATCACGGTTTGAATACCATCATTAAAAACAAGGTAAGCGATAAGATAGTGAATAGTATGTGGGTAATTTTTTATTGTACGAAAAGTTTCGCGCAATTGGGCAATGCCGACAGTCAAATAATTTTTACCCGGGGGCAAGGCCCGCATTGCCGCACGAGGCCGCAACGCCCGAAATGTAACTTGGGAAAACAACAGCCACCAAATGCCAGCCGAGGCCAAATTGATACGCACAGCCAATGACCCATCTACCCCAATTCGATCGCTAAACAAAAACAGAACGATATTAACCAATAATAATAGACCACCACCCAAATAGCCCATAGCAAACCCACGTGATGACACATTGTCGCGCCGCTCTTCGCTGGCAATATCGGGCAAATAGGCGTTATAAAAGACAATGGCCGCCCCAAATGATAAATTTGCTAAGATAAACAACAAACCGCCCAGCCACCATAACCCACCCGTCACAAAAAACAAACACGTGGTCATAATTGCGCCCAAAGTGGCAAACAACATAAACATCGATTTGCGCAAATTAGAATAATCGGAAATTGCGCCTAGCAAAGGCAAAAATAACACTTGCAACCCAACCGATACAGACACACAATAGGCCATAAATGAGCCGGGCGCAATGGGAATGCCGAGCAAATAAACCAGTTTTTGCGAGTCGGCGGCAGCATTTGCCAAACTCGTAAGGTATGGCCCCAGAAAAACAGTGGCAACTGTGGTTGAAAAGGCGCTATTCGCCCAGTCATACATGGTCCAGCCAAAAATTTCGCGTTTGTCGTTAGTTAATAAGTGATGTTGATTAGACAAGGAACCCTCCGATGATATTTTCACTATAAAAAATCTAATATCATTTTATCCAATTATGGCAAATTTTTTATATCAATTTATCTTGACAATGTCACATTAAAAAAATATATGCTGAGTTCACCCTATCTCCACCAATAGGGTGAAATAGATGAAATCGGCAAAACTAATTGTGACAACAATTACACTACAATAGATGTCAATGAAGGGTGATATGAAATTTGCCTCGGCGCTCACAGTGCAACCCGGCAGCACAGCCCGCGACGTATCTGCCGCCGTTGATGACCTGATTGAACAATTGCGGGTGCAAGATATGACGCAAGATATTGACTTTTTGCAAATCTTTATTTCGGCCAAATTTGCCCGCGCTGCGTCATTCATTACCAACGAATTGCGCCAAACACTTAATGCCCGTGTCATGATTGGCTGCACTGCCGAAGGCGTAATCGGCCACGACGGCGCCGATGGACACGATGCCGAAGTAGAAGAAGAACCCGCGATCTCACTCCTTGCAGCCCAACTGCCCGGCGTAGAGTTGCGCCCCTTCGCCCTCAATGGGGCGACTCGTGGTGAATGGGATGCCTTGTTGGGTGATTCACTCACTTTTCGACGCGCGATCGGCATTACCGGCGAAGTCAAATTTGCCACCATTTTGGCCGATCCATTCTCGACCCCAATGGACGACATTTTGACGGCCTTCGACATGTTTTACCCCAATGTGCCAATTGTGGGGGGCATGGCAAGCGGGTCAAATACTCCCGGCGGTAATGTGCTCATCTACAATGACCTTAGCCTGCATATGGGGTTAGTCGGGGTCGCATTTGTCGGCAATATCACGGTCGATACCGTCGTGTCACAAGGCTGCCGCCCAGTTGGCAAATTATTTAATGTAACAGCAGCCAAGCAAAATTTGATCTTAGAATTAAACGGGCGCTCGGCTTTCGAAGAGTTACAGGTCGCCATTAATGCCCTAAGCGACAGCGAGCGCACACTTTTCCGCAAAAGCGGTGTTTTTCTGGGTCGGGCCATTAACCCCGATGCGGAAATATTAGGACGGGGCGATTTTCTCATTCGTGGGGTGATGGGTGTTGACCCCAAGGTTGGGGCCATTGCCGTTGGCGATTTTTTTCACCCCGGCGACAAGGTGCAATTGCACGTGCGCGATGCCGCCGCAGCCGAAGAAGATTTAGCCATGATGTTAGCTCCGCAAACGTTTTATTCACCCGCCCAAGGCGCGTTGTTATTTTCGTGCAATGGGCGCGGAACCCGTTTATTTGACCATGCCCATGCCGATATCGGCCTTGTGCAAGAGGCGGTGAATGGCGTGCCATTGGCCGGCTTTTTCTGCGCTGGTGAATTGGGGCCAGTTGGTGGGCGCAATTTCATGCACGGGCACACCGCTAGCATCGTGTTTTTTAGGGCGATGACAGAATCAGCCTAAGGCAACAATATATACCAAGATAGGCACAAAATGTGGTTTTCGCTAATTTCACGATCCCTTCGCAAGCTTAGCTTGCGAAGGGATCGTGAAATCAACATTTCCTCAATTTTTACCCTTTCTTGATATATCTCAATATCAATGACAAAGACAGTTTCCAAACCATCGCTTGGCCTGCGTGTTTTGCGTTTTCCCCTCACACGCCTCATTCTTGGCGTGTTAATGCTTGGCCTTGGCCTTATTGTTGGACAAACGCTAATTTCAACCTTGCTAAAAACTTGGGATTGGGCGCAACAAGAATGGCTAAACACAGGGGTAGCGGTGGGATTAAGTATTTTGCTTTATGTTGGTTTTGTGCGCCTGATCGAAGGCCGTGCAGCCAGTGAATTATCGCTGCGTTACTGGGCCGAGTTTCCACAAGGCTTGTTGATGGGCGCTTTGGTCTTTAGCATCGTTATCGGTCTGTTATGGTTGATGGGTATTTACAAAATTACTGGTGTCAATGGGCCAGAAGTGCTAGCGCAATCCATCGCTATCGGCCTCATTCCCGGCTTTGTCGAAGAAATATTTTTTCGTGGCCTGCTCTATCGCATCATCGAAGAAAGCCTCGGCACTTGGGTTGCCTTGCTGATTACCTCAGCCGTGTTTGGCTTTGCCCACGCTGGCAACCCGGGTGCAACCTTGTTTAGCTCGGTTGCCATTGCACTCGAGGCCAGTATGATGCTAGGCATTGCTTATACCCTCAGCAAACGCCTGTGGTGGAGTATTGGGATTCACACCGCATGGAATTTTGCGCAGGGCGGGGTTTATGGTGTCAATGTATCTGGCATCGATGTGCCGGGATTGCTACAAAGCCGTATGTCGGGGCCAGAATTGTTAAGCGGAGGCAGCTTTGGGGCCGAGGCATCGCTGGTCGCAGTCATCGTATGCCTTGCATTTTTTGGCGTGCTATTACGCCAAACCTATCGCGCCCAGCGGCTGATATTGCCATTTTGGATGCGAAATTCCATGCTAGAATAAATTCCATGATTACAACTGTTACAAGCAAAAACATGATTTCTATCCCTGTTGAGGTTTGCCGTCAACTTGGGATAAAACCCGGATTTCGGCTAGATTGGCAAGCAGTTGACGGTAAAGATGAAATTTTAGTACGTGTATTACCAACACGGGGCGAGTTAGCGCGACGATTACAAGGAAGTGGATGTAAATTCTCACCTCATATAGATGCTATTGTAGAACTCATCAAAGAGCGCGAGCAAGACAATTAACTAAATATGACTTATTTACTTGATACATCTGCACTTTTGTGCCATTATCGCAACCAAAATGGCACAAAACAGATACAAAACATATTTGAGGATGATACAGCCGATATACTTATCACAAGCATTACACTAACAGAGTTTGCCCGACGCTTACATACACTTGGCGCAAACACACACGAAACATCTGAGATCATAAATGCTTATCGTGCACTTTTCACAAATATCATTGCTATTGACGAGGCAATCGCGCTTGCAGCAACAACAATTTACCTTGATTCACCTCAACGTATCCCAATTGTAGATTCATTAATTGCTGGGGCAGCCAAAGTAAACAATGCCATACTCGTGCATCATGACAACCATATGTCTATGATTCCGCCTTACTTGCTTGCACAGCATGATTTAAGTCAAAGTTAGTTGTGCATTACGGCTGTTTAGCATAAATAAATGCCAAAATCAGCTTGCCAAACAGCCTCCAATTCACCGTCATTTTCACATCTTCGCGATCTGCAGAATTTAGGGTGCGGAGGGGCAAAGATTACAAAAAATTAAAGCTTTATTTTTCCTGAGTGGCTTTACCAAACTGCCACCGCCATAACACCGGCATAGCAAAAAGCCCCATAGCCCCAAACACAATTAACCCAACCACCGGCCCCGACCAAAAGAAGAGATTGGCAATGGTTTCGCCGATCCACAACACAAGATAGGCCCACACAGGCATAATTGAATTTAAACTTCGATCAGTTTTAGCCTCACGAAGACCAATCAACCGCCCCCACACCACAAAAATCACCCAAGCCGTAATAAACCAGCCAACAAAATTGCTAAATGGTATTCCAAAATAGAACCCACCACTATGCCAAATCCAATTGCCATCGGCCACCATCCGTGGGTCAAGGCTGAGGTCATAGGCAGTAACAGCAAGCGCCGCTAGAACAGCATGAAGGGTGAAAGATGAAGGATGGAAAGCAAACGTTGATTTCGACCCATCTGCCATCACGTCATATTTGGTCAACTCCCATGCTGGATAAAGCACCATGAGCCATGCGAAAGGAATCAACCACGGCACAAAACCAAACGCCT
The DNA here is from genome assembly GCA_018969115.1 of Chloroflexota bacterium. Classification (GTDB taxonomy): domain Bacteria; phylum Chloroflexota; class Anaerolineae; order J036; family Brachytrichaceae; genus AQU-03. The sequence continues at coordinate 23,890 of JAGWYZ010000023.1, forward strand.
TGGGGCCAAGCTGATCGGTATAAACATAATCGCCAAATAACCAGCCAGTGCTTACACCCAATACCTCAGCCCCCAACGAAATGCCAATAGCTGACAACGTCATCCCTACCCCATTACGCCAGCCATATTGCCCAGCCATATGGGCAATGGCAAAGGCACTCATGAGCAATGGCATGGCGAAGGTGAGCAACATAATACCCGCCTGCACCTGAAAAACACGAAACAAACAATAAGCCGGCATCGCTACCAAATATAGCCCCAAAAACACGGCGGTAATTGGCATGGGCGGGCACTTGATCATCGTATCTTCTCAGTTGCCAAAATTACTATCCCGCTATCTCTCTATCTGCGTCGTGGATAGAGGGATAATAATTTTGGTGAAGATCTATTTTAGCACTCAATCATCTACCGATCATCTTCCATTAACGTGTTAACGTGGCAGCAAATTGCCAAGAAAATCTTTTACTGGTCCCCAATTCCAATTGAGCTTAGAGGCCTTTAGTTTTAAACCAATCGAACGTTTGCGATTGGGACGCGAGCCGCTGTCGTGAAACCCCCATTTTGCCAACCCCAACACGGTTGAATAGGCTGGCGAGCGCAATAAATCGACCATGCCATAAATATTATTGACAGCGCCTACACGTACCGGCAAATCACACACCCGTCCAGCCACTTCACGCAAGCCGGGTAAAAGAGCCCCACCGCCGGTCAGCACCATCCCCGCAGGCAACATAGTGTCGATACCACTGCGTTTGGCATTGGTCATCACCATTTCAAATAATTCTTCGGCGCGGGCTTGCAAAATTTCGGCGACTTCACGCCGATGAATATTGACACGTTGACCATCGCCATAGGTGACAGCCACCAATTGATGCTCGGGCGGCATTTGGGCACTGTTGGCATGACCATATTGCACTTTTAAGCGCTCGGCGGTGCCGAGCGGCAATCGCATACACACAGCCAAATCGCTGGTAAATAGCTCACCGCCCACATCAACCACACCCGTGTGCCACAAGGCCCCCTCAAGAAAAACGGCAATTTGGGTAGTACCACTCCCTACTTCAACCAGCATTACGCCCATCTCGCGCTCCATCGTGGTCAATACCGATTCAGCCGAGGCCAATGATGACAAAACGAGATCATCAAATGCCACATTCAAACCTGAATCTTGCATACATTTGATGGTATTTTGTAGCGATGTCATCGAAGCAGTCACAATATTGGTTTGTGCTTCTAGCCGATAACCCAACATGCCTTGCGGGTTACGGATACCGTTTTGTTCATCTACCTTAAAATGGCGCGGGATAATATGAAGAATTTCACGATTGCTGGGGATCGGGATGGCTTGGGATGACTCTAGGCTACGGGCAATATCATCGGTGGTCACGCCTCGCTCGCTGCGGCCAATGGCAACCGCCCCGTGTGTATTTTGCGAGGTAATGTGATTGCCGGTAACACTCACCAAAGCGTGAGTGATTTTAGAAGCCGAAGTGTGTTCAGCACCATCTAAACATTCGCGAATGGCCTGTGCAGCCTGCACCGCATCAACAATTTGGCTACGTTTAATCCCACGCGACGGCACAACCCCAACACCTAATACGTTGACTTCGCCATTACCGACTTCTTCGGCAACAATACTCACAATTTTAGAGCTACCAATATCGATAGCGGCAACAACCTTTCCGTCTGACATGCTTTGTTTAAAACATAAAACCAATCAACGCAACAATGAAATCATTTATATTTGTCATTTCATTGATATTTCTCGGTTTTTAATTCTTAGAAATATAGATATTATCCATTCTCAAATTTTCATTTATTACCAAGGTATCATAGCTTCTCAATCACATCATACAGATTTGGCTAAAGTCTGTTTTACCACTGATTAGAGCAGATTCCAAGTTGCCGAAAGGTTTTGCCGATTTCAGTTTTTATCACCCACAGCGTAGTTATAAGTGATAGAAACTGAAATCGGCCCTTCATCTTTTCGGAATTTGCCTTATTCGAATGTTACGAAAACTGTTTTATCGATAAGTTGGCGCTTCCAGATAACGCACATCAATTATTTTAGGGGCTGGCCCCTTTGTGCTGCGCTCGGCCCTAATTTGCTCGGCCATTCTTAGTTTTTCGGCAATCAAGTTTGGCCTCTCGGCAAAACCAACAATGATACGGGTTTTTTGAGTTGTGTCAAAAGCCCAACCAGTTTTAGCTGAATAAAAATAATCACGCACATTGGGCTGTTGTTGACGCAATTCAATGAGCGCTTGCAAAATATAGGGTTTATCACGAAATTCAGTCGTGCCCGCCGGTGGCAATATGGTATCTTTTTCGAGTGTAATGCCCAATAATGACGGCTCATTTTTAAGCTTCTCCATTGCAACTACATACTGCCCAGTCCACACCCCACCACGATCATCCAAATACATTACAGCTTGTTGGGTCGGGGCCGCCGTTTGAAATACCGCAATGGGCGGGTTAGGTTCGATCTGCACCTCACATTGTTGACGTGATTCATTGCCACAAAAAATTTGAGCATTCTTAATTCCCGGCTGTTCACGCAATCGTTGTGCGGCCCGTTGCACAGTCGAGTTATTACGTCCGGTAACTGTTGCCCACATATCCTCTAAATTCAACACCAATACATTACGGTTCATCAAATCATTGGTGGCTTGTTTAATATTGCCAGCAGACAAGGTATAGGATTCAATCACACGAATTTCTGTAATAGTCATTTGATCATTCAAAAACCAGCGTGAGATCAACACCAATAATAAGCCGACCAATATTACGAGCAAAATAACCATCCAGCATGGTGAGTTGAGTGACGCAGATGCACTATTGATACGACCAAGGCGACCAAACATGCTAGAAACTTCATAACGTGATCGGGCGTTTTGGGGGCGTCTTGGTTTTTGCGGCTTCATAGTAATCTACGGTGACGAAACCAAGATATTATCCATCTATCAATACAACACGTCAAGCCATTATTGCTAATACCTTGCTAATGAAAAGTCAATACCTTCGCCATCTCGCCCATGAATAAATTCACGGTCTAAAAATTTCAAACGTGCTAAAGCGCAGCAGGCCACATCTCTACTCTAACGCCAATTCGATAAGCCTATCGAGTAACCCTGCATAACTAAAACCAGCCGCCACAAATAATTTGGGATACATACTAATTTCAGTAAAACCGGGAATCGTATTAATCTCGTTAATGTAAACTTCGCCACAGGTGCTATCTACTAAAAAATCGACCCGTGCCATGCCACGGATATCGGCACACTGGGCAACTTCAATTGCCGTTTCTTGCATCAGTTTGGTCAATGGGTCTGGGATGGGGGCTGGGATCAGCAAACGCGACTCATTTTCACCTTTGTCAATATATTTGGCATTGTAATCATAAAATTCACGGCCCGGAATAATTTCGCCAACCACCGACGCAATCATTTCTTCATTTCCCAAAACACTTACTTCCAATTCACGGGCATGTGGCACAGCCTTTTCGAGCAAAATTTTGCGATCCCATTTAAAAGCTTCGTCAATCCCAGCCATCAATTCAACTTCGTTGCAGCATTTAGAAATACCAACACTGCTGCCCATATTGGCAGGCTTGGTAAAAATAGGCAACCCCAGCGTTTCAATCGCCCACGCAATCACCTTGGTCGGTTGCTTTTTCCATTTGCCTTGCCGCAATGCAATGTAATCTGACACCGGTAAATGATGCGCCCGCATCACATCTTTAAAAATAACTTTGTCCATGCCAACTGCAGAACCGACGACACCGGCCCCCACATAAGGCACACCCAATAATTGCATCATACCCTGCACAGTGCCATCTTCGCCATTTGGCCCATGCAGTACCGGAAAAACCACATCAAAGCTGCGTAAATCTTCTAATGAAATGCCCCAGTGTCCTGTTTTGTCAATATAAACTGGGGTAATGTTGTATTTTGAATCATCAAGATTTTCCATCACCGATCCTGCCGAGCGAATACTTACTTCGTGTTCACCCGATTGCCCGCCATAAAGCACTGCAAGATTCAGCTTCTTTGTCATCTCTTTATTTTGTAATTCCATATTGTTTTATATCTTTGCAATAATTTGGGTGCGCTCCAAGAGACATAATACCGAAATCTGTTTCTAACACTTAACTACCTATTCTTCATCTTCAAGCTCAAACAATGCATCTGAACTACTTTTCGCTTGGCCCCAGTCGCCTAATAATTCCACTTCTAGTTCCAATTCAACCCCAAACTGTTTAAATACCTCGGCCTGTGCCACATTTACTAAATTCAATATGTCCGAAGCACTGGCGTGATCCACATTCACAAAAAAATTAGCATGAACCTCAGAAATCTTGGCCCCGCCTAGGCGCATCCCCTTCAAGCCGCAAGCCTCGATCAAACGCCCCGCATAATCGCCTTTGGGGTTTTTAAACATACTGCCAATGGTAGCCCCCGGGGGCTGGCTGGTTTTACGTTTGGTATTAAATTCATTAGAACGCCGTTCTAAATTAGTGCGGTTATCGCGCCGCAAATCAAATATCGCTGAAAGCACAATCGGGCGCTCATGGATGCTATATTTCTTTAAAGCGCTGCTACGATATTCAAAGGCCAACTGACGCGGTGTCCACCATTCGGCAGCATACCCACGCCGTAAAACACGGGTCATATACAAATTGCTGGCAATATCGGCCCCATGCGCACCAGCATTGCCAACCACCCCACCACCAACTGTGCCAGGCACACCGATAGCCCATTCCATTCCGGCCAAACCACGTTCAATACAATCGCGGGCGAGTGCAATGAGGCTGACCCCCGAATCGACTTCAACCCTTGCAGTGGTGTCGCGCACATTAAATTTCATCTCTTTGCTACGATTAATCACCACCATGCCACGAATCCCCTTATCACTAACCAACACATTGGCCCCCCCGCCAAGCACCAAACACGGCAAATTCATCTCATCTGCACGTCCTATAATTAACAACAATTCGTCGCTGCTGCGGGCTTCAATCAACAAATCGGCTGGTCCACCAATACGTGACGTGGTATGCCGCGCTAATGGTTCATTGCGTTTAATGCGTGCCTGTAATTCCGCTAAATTCATTCATTCTTTATGGTAATTGATTCATTAATCATTCACCGTTACTTTGTATCTGTTTCAATATTAGAACAAGTTCCCAATTAATATACAGCTTAGTGCGCGTCTGGGTACACACTAAGCTGTATATCAATTGGGAACTTGACATTACTTCAATAAATCTAATAGCCGTTCCCCCACCTGATTCCCATCACCTGCGCTTAACGTAATCACAACATCACCTGGGCGCAATTGCGAATACAACATCCCGATGGCATCACCCATTGACGAAGCGCTTCGGGCATCACGGTGCAAGATTTTGCGTGCAAGTTCAATCGAATTAAGCGCATTTGCGGCAAAGCCAAAATCTTCGGGTTTTTCACGGGCGGCATAAATAGGCAGCACTACCACATGATCAGCCTCTTTAAAACTCATGGCAAATTCGTCCATCAACGCCACAATCCGGCTATAAGTATGAGGCTGCCATATGGCCCAAATATTGCCCACCGGAAAACGCAAGCGTGCACCAGCCAAAGTAGCCCGTATTTCAGTGGGGTGATGCCCATAATCATCAAACACCCGTATCCCACGCCTCTCGCCTTTTAATTGAAAACGCCGCGCCGCGCCATGATAACCACCCAAAGCCTCAGCTGCATCTTCGAGCGGCACACCACACGCATCAGCCACAATTAGCACAGCCAACGCATTCAACACATTATGTTGACCCGATACCCGTAACGATACGGGCACACTTCTACCATCTAACGTTGTGGCGGTAAAATCCATGCCGCCCAATGGGTTCGCCCGAACATTCAACGCCCGCCACGCCCCACGCCGAATACCATAATCAACCTGTGGCACGGTTTTATCAGGGTAATGTTGTGCCAAACGCTTAAGCATCTCATGGCTCCCGGAATCGTCGGCGCATGTCACGAGCAAACCATCTGACTCAATCGATGAAGCAAATTGGGCAAACGTATTCAGCGTATCGTCAACATCCTTATAAATATCGGGGTGATCAAATTCAACATTGGTAATAACTGCAATTTTGGGGGTATAACGCAAAAAAGTACGGTCATATTCATCAGCCTCAACCACAAAAGCATCGCCGCTGCCATGATGGGCATTGGTTTTTAACACATTTGAGGTAGCCCCAATAAT
>JAGWYZ010000266.1 GCA_018969115.1 Chloroflexota bacterium
TTGACCATTCAAGCTGGCATTTATGCTGAGGTGCAGGGCGAGCGAAACGGGAGGTTGGATGACAGAGTAAGGTTATCGGACAGTGTCATATTAAGTTGTGATTAATCGCGATTATCTGTCAGATTAAATATTATCGAGTACAGCATATTCGCCAACGAGAAGACCAGTATTATCATGTCTTGCCTATGGTTGCTATATCGTGATTTCGACATTACGTCTTTGGAGTTTGGGATTTAATCCAAATTATTGAGAAGTCAATATGTTTCCACCATGTGATGCATTTTTTTTCACTTGTACAATTTACTCCAAGGAAAACCTATGCAAACACATGAACCTATTGAAAGTAATGCCCAACTCGTCATTGTTGGGGCTGGTATTGTTGGTTGTAGCGCGGCTTATCATTTTGCCAAACTTGGTTGGAAAAACATCATTGTGGTCGATAAAGGAGATATCTATGAAAATGATGGTAGCACTTCACATGCGCCCGGCGGTATGTTTTTGACCAACAGCTCAAAAATGATGACCGAATTCGCCAAATATTCGCAAGCCTTAATTAAGTCGCTTACAAATGCGAATGGCCCGACCATTTATCAAGTTGGAGGAATTGAGGTCGCTTATACCCGTGATCGCTGGAATGATTTACACCGCAAACGTGGTTTTGCCAAGGCCTATGGTTTAGAATCACACTTGATTGGCCCCACCGAAGTAAAAAACATGGTGCCGATTTTGGATGACAGCAAAATTTATGGGGCTTATTATGTCCCGCGTGACTCGGTTGCCAAGGCCGTTCGCACATGTGAATCATTACGGGTGGCTGCCGAGGCAATGGGTGGCGTTAAGTTTTATGGCAATACGCCCGTCACCGATCTTGAGATTAAAAATGGACGCATTGTGGCTGTCATTACTCCACAGGGGCGCATTGTCTGTGAGCAGGCATTGTGGTGTACCAATATTTGGGGTGATTTGATCACGCGCAAGGCTGGGGTCAATATTCCCTTGATGGCTGCCGAGCATTTGCTCACCTATACCGACCCATTGCCCGAGCTAAAAGGCGAAACCGAAGAAGTTCGTCACCCATTGATGCGACATCAAGACCATTCGATGTATTATCGCCAACGCTATGACAGCTATGGGGTGGGCAGTTATCGCCATATTCCGCTCATGGTATGGCCCAAAGATGTGGGCAAGAGTGCCAAGCGCACCTTCACCCCTGAGCATTTTGCATCGGGTTGGGATAGCTCGGTTGAGCTATTGCCTGCGCTGAAAAACCGCACCTTGGTTGAAAAGTTTAACGGTATGTTTGCCTTTACGGTTGATGGTTTTCCGGTGATGGGTGAAAGCGAGGTCAAAGGCTTGTGGACCTGCACTGGCTTGTGGCTAACTCATGCGGCTGGGGCCGCCAATGCCATTGCCAATTGGATGACTTATGGCGACCCGGGTCTCGACTTGCGTGAAGCCGATATTACCCGTTTTCAACCGCATTATTTCAGCAACACCTATATCGAAGCTCGCTGCACCCAAAATTACCGCGAGGTTTACGATATTATTCACCCCAGCGATCAAATTACGAACCCACGGAATGTTAAGCTCAGCCCGGTGCATCCCCGCTTAGTTCAACAAGGGGCGGCCTTCTTTCAAGGGGCTGGTTGGGAAAACCCACAATGGTATGAGGCCAATGGGCGATTACTGACACGTTATGAAACCCGTATCCCCAAACGCTTTAATTGGGAAGCCCGTAATTGGTCACCCATTCAAGGCATTGAGCATTTGCACGTTCGTGAGAATGTTGGTATGTTTAACCTCGCCACCCTCGCTATTATCGAAGTATCGGGCGCAGGTGCAGCGGCTTATCTCAATCGCATTTTTGCCAATCAAGTTGATCGTGCTGTTGGCAAAATTGTATACACCGCTGCATTGAACGAACAAGGCGGAATTGTGATGGATGTGACAGTTTTGCGGCGCGCTATCGATAAGTTTTGGGTCACGACTGGTGGTGCTATTTTGCCGCATGATATGGCTTGGATGCAAAAGCATCTTCCAATCGATGGCAGTGTCACCCTGACTGATGTCTCGTCACAATATTTTAAGATGGGGTTGTGGGGGCCAAAGGCGCGATCGGTATTGCAGTCAGTATGCGACCAAGACGTTAGCAATGAAGCGTTTCCATATTATTCAACCCAACATTTGATGATTAACGCCGTGCCAACCTATGCCCTGCGCGTTAGTTACGCTGGTGAATTGGGCTGGGAGCTGTATGTGTCGCAAGAATATGCCATGCGTTTGTGGGACACCATTTGGCAAGCTGGCCAAGCTCACGAAATAATTGCGGCGGGCAGTGGTGCGTTTGACTCATTGCGGCTCGAAAAAGGCTATCGCTTGTGGGGGGCCGATATTCATACCGATTACAACCCCTATGAGGCTGGGCTGGGTTGGGCTGTCAACATGAAAAAGCCAGACTTTATGGGTAAAGCAGCGCTCATGAAAGCACAGGCTGCGGGGCTGCACAAAAAGCTGGTGTGTATGGTGATGGATCAATATTCAATGGCGTTGGGTAAAGAGCCGATCATGCATAATGGCAAATCCGTTGGTTATGTCAGCAGCGCCAATTTTGGCTATAGCATCGGCAAATTGATTTGCTATGGTTATGTGCCGATTGAACTGGCTGCGCCTGGCACCGAATTGTCAATCGAATATTTTGGCAAGCCACAACGGGTTATTGTGAGCGAAGAGCCATTATTTGATAAGAAGATGGAACGGTTGAAAGGATAATCTCACGTGAAGCTAAAATCGCGCATTACTGATAAGTTCGCATAGCAGAATTCGAGTTGATGAAATGTTTGGACGATTTCACTATCTATGTCCAAAAGCATAGATTTAGGACATAGATAGTAGAATCGGCCAGGCATCATTTAGAAATTTGTGCTAATGGCGTAAACATTTTTTGCAGATAGGGCTTTTGAATAGCTTGATCGTCGCTTAATAAGATAGACCAACATTACCTATTTCATATCGCCCGTGAATGAATCCACAGGCAGGCAATCGAAAATTGGCAAAATTGGCGAAGGTATTGACCAAACAATACATTTTCGATTATAATCAACTACTAATACTTCATTAAGAAAACGCCAATCAAGTTGCAATTGCAACACGAGGAGGACTTGGTCATTTGAAAACGTTACTGAAAATATCCAGCCTTATCGATCGCCTGAGTGAGCGATTGGGCAACGCCAGCACCTATTTGGTGGTTACCATTATTTTTGTCGGTATATTAAACGTAATTTTTCGCTTTTTCGGACGCTGGTCTGAATCTGACTTGTTTGCTGATTTGACAAAAGCAATTACAGGCAAAGTCTATCCATCTAATATTTTGACCGATTTGCAATGGTATATCTTTTCGCTTCTATTCTTTCTGGGCTTCCCTTATATTCTTAAGCATGGGGTCAATGTGCGGGTCGATTTTTTATATGGCAAATGGTCTGCTCAAAAACAAGCTGCGGTCGATTTTTTGGGCACGGTTTTATTTCTTATTCCATTTTGTTTGTTGGGTATTTATGTCACCATTCCTCAAGTTATGCAAAGCTGGGGTTATGGTTCCTTTAAACCGACCTCCAACTTGTTGGAATGGCTAGCTGATTTACGCAGTATTGGCAACTGGGAAGTATCGCCAGAAAATGGCATCATGCCACGTGCGCCGATAAAATCTTTTATTATTGTGGCGTTTGTGTGTTTGCTTTTGCAAGCTGTTTCACAAGCCATCAAATATTTTGCGATTATGCGCGGCAATCTTGATGTTGTCGAAATTATTCGCCAAGATGAAAGGCCCGAAGTCCAGGCTGCGCTTGAAGAAATTGAAGCGCGTGCCAAGGAAATTTTAGGAAGTTAATCCGCTCACTATCAAGGCATCGGGTAAAACTTTAAACATCTCTCATTTTTATCTTTTTAAACACTATGTTATTTCAAGCTGCAACTGGTTCAGGATACGAGTGGTTATCCGTTTTGATGTTTGCTGGGTTCTTTTTTGTGCTGATGAGTGGCTACCCCGTCGGGTTTGGTTTTGCTGGCACGGCGATTGTGTTTGGCATTATCGGCATGTCTGTTGGTGCGTTTAACTTCAACCTTACACGCTTGCTGCCCAATAAATGGTTTGGCACTATGTCCGATATTCAACTGATCGCCATTCCCTTTTTCATCTTTTTAGGGTCAATCTTAGAAAAATCGGGTTTGGCCGAAGAATTACTTGAGGCCACAGGCGTGATGTTGGGCGGCTTAAAAGGTGGCTTAGCATTGGCAGTGGTGATTGTAGGCACGCTACTGGCGGCAACGACAGGCGTGGTTGCTGCAACCATTATTGCTATGGGTATGATTTCATTACCCACGATGTTGAAATATGGTTACGACAAAAAACTAGCGACCGGCACGATCATGGCGGCAGGCACGCTTGCTCAAATGATTCCACCCAGTTTAGTATTGGTGCTGCTCAGTGATCAATTGGGAATCGGGGTCGGTGACTTGTTTGCTGGGGCAATCATCCCGGGCTTACTTATGTCGGCTAGCTATGCCATTTATGCGGTTACGGTTGGTTATTTGCGTGATGGTTCAGCCCCTGCTTTACCGCTATCGGCGCGTAATATTCATGGTAAAGCATTGGCGTTTATGGTTATTAAAAGTTTTGTGCCAACCGTGCTGATCATCTTCTCGGTGTTAGGTTTCATTTTTGCGGGTCTTGCCACCCCTACCGAGGCTGGGGCAGTTGGCGCAGTGGCTGCAGTTATTTTGTCACTGATTAAAGGCAAATTAACTTGGAAAGTGTTGAAAGATGCTTCAAATGCAACCATGCGAACGACCTCATTGGTCGTCATTATTTTGTTTTGTAGCACCTTCTTTGTCACTGTCTTCGGTGGTTTGGGTGGGCAGGGTTTTATTACCAATGCACTCTTGGGTATGCCAGGTGGTTTGGTTGGCTTTATTATTGTGGCAAATATTGCCATCTTTTTGCTAGGGGTATTTCTCGAATTTGTTGAGATTACTTATCTTGCGATGCCTTTACTGGTACCAGCCGCACTAAAGATTTTTGAAAGTGGGGCGTTACCCCCTTATGCTCAAAATGTGAATGAAGCGATGATCTGGTTTGCTATTATCATGGCAGTTAATTTACAAATCGCCTTCATTTCACCACCGGTTGGGTTTTCACTCTTTTATATGCAATCGGTGGCCCCCAAAGACAAAATTAGCACTGCCGATATCCATTCGAGTGCGATTCCCTATGTCATTTTGCAATTAATCGCATTAGTCATCGTCTCATTCGTTCCTCAGCTTTCGATTTGGCTGCCAAGGGTACTGTATTCTTCTGGCCCATAAGCAACAAATAAGCAACAAAAAAAGCGCGGAATTCCGCGCTTTTTTTGTTG
>JAGWYZ010000267.1 GCA_018969115.1 Chloroflexota bacterium
GGGCTAACAAAGCGTGCATTTGACGTGTGAATTTCTGTGACCCTTCAGTTGTTAGGGTGACCGTCGGAAGGTAAAGCGTGAAATACGAATGAGTCTGATTTGCAAGAAGAACTAAATTGGCTCCCTTTTGTCAACCCCCTGAAATTTAATGTTTTTGGGTCTTGACAAAGGGAGTTACTTCAAATTAACAACAAACAAACATTCGAGATAAATCACTGCCCTATTTTCGATAAATTTGTGGTAATCTTACAACCGCTCTATGCGTGTGCTCATTACAGGTATGAACGGTTTCGCAGGCACTGCTCTGTGTGAATTGCTGATAAGCGAAACTTCATGGACCCTCCTCGGAGTGGCGCGATCTGCGCCCGACCATTCCAGCCATCCGCGCATTGCGTGGGCCAAGCTCGATTTAGGCGATGCCGATGGTATTAAACGTCTGATGCAACGCGAAAAGCCCGATGTGATTGTGCATTTGGCGGGTCAGGCTCATGTGCCGACCTCATGGGCTGACCCTTGGGGCACATTTGAAAGCAATGTGCGCTCACAATTGTACCTGTTTCAAGCCATACTTGCTGCCAAAATCTCGCCGCGTATTTTAGTCATTACGTCGAATGAGATTTATGGTGCGCCGCGTCACGCGCAAGAATTGCCATTTCGCGAAACGCGCCTGCTTAGCCCCAATAACCCCTATGCCGTCAGCAAAGTGGCCGCCGATGCAATGGCGCTGCAATACCAACGCAGCCACCAACTCGATGTGATTGTGGCCCGCCCCTTTAACCATACCGGTCCCAAGCAAAATGGGCGCTTTGTGGTGCCCGATTTTGCCCGCCAAGTAGCCGAGATTGAAGTAGGCAAACGTGAGCCATTGATGCGGGTAGGCAATATGAGCGCCCAGCGTGATTACACCGATGTGCGCGACATTGCCCGCGCCTATTTAGCTCTCATTCAACATGGCATAAGTGGCGAAACCTACAACGTATGCAGCGGCACACCGCGCTCAATCCAATCGATTTTAGATCACCTCTTGCAGCTAACACTCACCGCCATTCGCATCGAAACCGACCCCAGCAAATTTCGCGTGGTCGATACGCCCATCAGCTACGGCGACAATAGCAAAATTCGGCAAGCTACAGGCTGGCAACCCCAAATCCCAATTGAACAAACCGTCGCCGATATTTTAAATGAATGGCGACATATCATAGAAACGGGTCGATGACTGCTATTACAAAGTAAGGTTTTCGCCAATTTCATTATCCCCTATCAAGCAGGGCTTGATAGGGGATAATGAAATTGGCATTCTATCAATTTTTATTCTTTCTGGGTATATTACAATTGGCAATTCATTGCGCAGACGATGCCAAATCGTTGAGCGCTAGCGAAAACCATTTGCAACGATATACACATGTCACAAAAGACCGCATTAATTACAGGAATCACGGGTCAAGATGGCTCGTATTTGGCTGAGCTATTGCTCAGCATGAACTATCGCGTCGTCGGTATGGTTCGCCGCACCAGCACCATCAATTTTGACCGCATCAAACATATTCAAGAACAAGTCGATATTGTGCAGGGCGATTTGCTTGACCAATCATCGATGATGGATATTGTACGCGAATATCAACCCGATGAGGTCTATAACCTTGCGGCGCAATCATTCGTGCCAACGTCATTTTCACAGCCAGTGCTGACCGGCGAATTTACAGCGTTGGGTGTCACACGCATTCTCGAGGCTATACGCCACGTTAAACCCAATACCCGCTTTTACCAAGCCAGCAGTAGCGAAATGTTTGGCAAGGTGCAAGAAGTGCCCCAACGCGAAAGCACTCCGCTCTACCCGCGCAGCCCATATGGGGTGGCGAAGGTATACGGACATTGGATCACTGTAAACTACCGTGAGAGTTATGATCTATTTGCTTGCAGTGGTATTTTGTTTAACCATGAATCACCGCGACGTGGCTTAGAATTTGTTACCCACAAAGTGACCCATGCCGTTGCAAAAATCAAGCTGGGGTTGCAAAAAGAATTGCGTATGGGTAATTTAGATGCACGCCGCGATTGGGGCTTTGCCGGTGATTATGTGCGGGCGATGTGGCTGATGCTGCAACAAGATCACCCTGATGACTATGTCATTGCCACCGGCGAAACCCACGCTGTCAGTGAGTTGCTCGATGTGGCTTTTAGCTATGTCGGCCTCAATTACCAAGATCATGTCATCATCGATCCAAAGTTTTATCGCCCTGCCGAGGTCGATTTGCTGATTGGCGACCCAGCCAAAGCCAAGAAAGCATTGGGTTGGGAGCCACAAGTAAGCTTTAAAGTGTTGGTGCATATGATGGTCGATGCAGACTTGGCTGAACTCAAAAAATAAATGGCTTCTGTATCTTCTCAATCTTTGGGGGCATCCTCAAAAACGTAATACCGAAATCACTACGACTATGTGTTTAGTGTGGGTTTTGCCCAAGCCAAATATATAGTCATAGTGGTTTTGGTGAAAACCGTTTAAATGTCAAATAGTCTCAATATTGTCGCCATTGGTGGTGGCGGTGGCACCGTGCAGGTGCTGACCGGAATGCGCAAATATACTCCGAACCTCACCGGCATCATTGCAGTAACAGACACGGGTCGCAGCACTGGCAAAGTGCGCGAATTAGCACTCATCCCCGCTCCCGGTGATATTCGCAATGCCCTTGGTACATTGGCAGGCGAAAATAGCCCAATCGAACAACTCATCCAACATCGGCTCAAGGTTCCTCATTTTCAACAACTCGATGGCGTGGCTTTTGGCAACCTCATGTTGGCGGCGCTGACCCAAATGAAGGGCGATTTTGGCCTTGCGGTCGAGGCGATGCGCGAGATGTTGCGGGTCGATGTGCGTATTTTGCCGGTCACCACCCATAACACTCATGTGTGTGCCGAGTTGGTTGATGGCACCATGATTGAGCAAGAACTGAATGTGCGGGCACTGGGCAAACCACCCATTAAACGAGTCTTTATTCAAGATCGCATGGCCCGCGCCTATCGGCCCTGTCTCGAAGCCATTGAAAAAGCCGATCTCATCACTATTGGCCCGGGCAGCTTGTTTACCTCGGTGTTGGCTTGTTTGGCCTTCGAAGAACTATCCGCAGTCATTCAGGCTTCGCATGCCAAAGTGGTTTATATTTGCAACAATACCACCCAGCCTGGCCAGACCGATGGCTACGGCTTGTTTGATCACGTCAATCAGATCAGCAAATATTTAAATGGGCGGCTCGAGTACGCCTTGCTCAACAGCCGTGCCCCATCGGCGGCCCTACGAGCGGCGTATGCAAAAGACGGGGTGCAAGTGCTGCTGCCAACTGATGACGAAATTACCCAAATTAAGGCCTTGGGGGTTAATGTGGTGGTTGAAGATTTGGCACAATTAACCGAAGGTAAGCGCGATTTGTTTGATAAGCAAGACTCTATTCGCCATGACCCGGCGGCGCTAGCGCAGGTGTTGATGGGATTGATCACCACGCCATCAAAAAGTCATTAATAATCCCCCCACCTTCCGGCATTTATACCCTCATCCATCACTCATCATGCCCCCGTAAAATATGTTCCGCAAAGTTGCGACTGATAAAAGTTTAATAGATTGTGATGATTTCCAATGGCTATTGCTGCATTTAAACCTGCCCCTATTTTTAAACCTATCGATATTAACGCTGAAGCCTTGCGCCAATACAGTGCAAATGATTCGGCTTGGATGCAAAAACAACGCGCTGCCGCGTTGACGATGTTACAAAACACCCCCATCCCCACACGTATCGACGAAATTTGGCGACGGGTCGATTTAAATCGTTTTAATCTAAACCAAGCGCTGCAATTGGCATTGATCGGCAACACCAGTGCCGCAGCCGAACCTAGTGATTGGACGGTTTTGCGCGATGTTGCAAATGCGCCGGGTTGGCTGATGCATGTAAATGGCGTTTGTACTACGCAGCGGCTCGATCCAGCATTGGCGGCCCAAGGCGTGATTTATTGCAGCCTCGATCAAGCCACTCGCGAACACATGGCCTTGCTCGATCAATATTTGATGACGCAATGTGTTAAGCCGACCGATACATTTTTTGCAGCGTTACACGCCACGTTAATGCGCGGTGGCGTGGTGTTATATGTGCCTGCTGGTGTTAGCATCGAAGCGCCATTACGCGCCGGCACATGGCTGAGTGCCGATCACAGCGCCTCATTTCATCACACTTTGGTTGTTATGGGCGCAGGGGCTAAGGCTAAGCTGATTGAAGAATTTGGCTCACCCAGTGCAATGGGTGAGACCGCTGCCGCCGGTATGCCAACCCAAGCTGCTGGCGCCGCCATGATCAACAGCAGTGTCGAAATTTTGCTCGGCGACAATGCCCAACTCGATTATGTCAGCATTCAAGACTATGGGCGACACACCTATAACTTTAGCACTGAGCGGGCTAAAGTGGGTGAAAACGCCACTTTGCACTGGGTGGTTGGCGGCATTGGTAGCCGATTCACCAAGACTGCGATTGAGGCTGATATGATCGGCAGCAAGGGCACGGCGTTGCTTTCAGGGGTGTATTTTGCAGACAGCAAGCAACAAATGCACTATGACACCCAACAAAATCATATCGCCGAAGGTTGTGTGAGTGATTTGTTGTATAAAGCGGCCTTGCGTGATGAAGCCCGTACCGTTTGGCGCGGCAACATTCGTGTGTTCCCGGGAGCGCAAAAGACTGATAGCTATCAAGCCAACCGCAATTTGCAACTCAGTGACAAGAGCCGCGCCGATTCCATCCCCGGCCTAGAAATTGAGGCTGATGATGTGCGCTGCACACACGGGGCCACCGTTGGGCAAATTGAAACTGAGCCGATGTTCTATCTCGAATCACGCGGTATTCCGCCTATCGATGCCCGCCGTCTGATTGTCGAGGGGTTTTTTGCCCCTGTCATCGAGCGTATCCCCCTTGCTGAAACCCGTGAGCGTTTGCTTGAAGAAATTGGCAAGAAGATTTGAGCTTTAAGTTATAAACCTTGAGCTATGAGCTTTGAGCCTTGATTTTAAAGTTTAAGACTCAAAGCTTATGGCGCATAGCTTTGTCGTTATGTCAACAAACTTGCAATTCTAAAAAAACCTTTTATCCTTGCGACTATGCATTGGGAACGAGCAACCGACGACGTATATGTTTTTACCAGCGATCGTTACGCACAAGTAACGGCCACACTCATTGTGTCTGGGGCAATTGGGGTCATGATCGACACTTTGCCATTTCCGAAAGAGACCGCGCAAGTGGCAATGGCAGCCCAAAAGCTGTGTCCGGGTGGGGTGCGCTATATCATTTATACCCAACACCAAGCCGATCATGTGTTTGGGGCGACGTTTTTTCCACGGGCCGAGATCATTAGCCA
>JAGWYZ010000268.1 GCA_018969115.1 Chloroflexota bacterium
TTGCTCTAATGTGAATTTTTGTGAACTTTTCACACGTCATTGGCGCTATTCTAAATTTACTGAAGCAGTTCAAAATTTAGGATAACGACCATGAAAACCCAAGTATTTGTTCTCACCCTACACAAAATTTTGCAATTAATGTTGCTGGTGCCATTACTCATGGCGAATGTTGTATTGCAGCCAACCCAAAGCGTAAGCGCCAGTTGCGCCCCCCAACGCCAAGTGGGGATGTGGGACAGCCGCCGCAGCACCGACAACCAGTTTATGCGAATTGAAATTCGCAGCGCCTGTGACGATAACATCGGCATCGGCATCGACCCACAAGGCAATGCATCACCATCCCCATCGGTTGAGCCAGATTTTTGGCTCAAGCACTGCGATTCATTCATTTGCTGGGGTGATTGGATGCCCGCCTATCGCAGCGGCGAATGGGTTTACGCCCAATATCGCAGTGGCGCTAGCACCCGCACCACATGGTTTCGCATCACGGGCAATCGCAATATCGAAGAAGCCCAAGTCTATGTGCGCACCGTTTACAATGACCGCAATATTCGCCCAACTGAAGTGTGGGCATTTTTAGGCCGCAATATTCAGCCCCGCCCAGCTCGGCCAGCGGCACGACCGTAAGCGCAAGCAATACGTCTCTCACAAAAGGCACAAAGAACACAAAGGTCTTTTTATCAATCCTTTGTGTTTTTTGTGACCTTTGTGAGAGACAAATTAAAACATTTTACGAATGGGACTATGCAAACCTAAAAACTGCTTTTCGTACCATCTTCACACCAAATCGCAGCAGTATAACGTTGATAGGGTATCTGTAGCAACCCGCGTTCGGCAAGTAGGTCAATGGCATGCGCGTATGCAACATGATGATACCAGCAGAAGAACTCTCCAAAACTTTCGGGGCGACGTTTACCAGAATTCAACCCATTAAACAATTCCTCTATTTCCGCCCGGTGGTTCTTGTAGATTTCACATAGGCCATCCGTTTCAATCCTTGTCTGAATTGTCCAGTGCTCAGACTGCATCAATGCGAAGGTCGGCATACCAAATCCATCAGCAAACGCTGTCATATCGCAAGTCTTAACGCCATCTACCCTGCTACACACCGCTTGTTCAAATTGGGTTCGTGGCAGGTTCGGGTATCTATTGACCTCGTATTGACCAAAGGTCAACAGATACCAATCAGGCTCTGGCAAAGGTGTAAAGCGTTGCCCATAATGACCAATTTGTTCATATGTGCCTTTAATCATCCAAAAATAATAACTGGCATTGGGCATATCAGGGCTTGGACGCGCCGGTGCTGAGGGCATCAGCGAATGGTCACGAGCCAGCGCGTCAAGCATACCGACATCTAATACGCGATCCCCTACAAGAAAGAATGCTAAATCGGCAAAAGACCGATCTAACGCCAACCCAAGCTCAGCATAAATCTGTTGAAATCTCGGCCAACCCCGTTCACAATAATCAGCCAACAAAACACCCATTTGCTTAGCATGCATAGCCACAGTTGCCGTTTCAATTTCATTTGCAACAAAAAAAACAACTTCATATTCGCCGTTTCTTTCCTGCACAAGAGTTGCCTGAATCAATGGCGCAGTTTCATTTTCTAATTTTTCTATTGATATGTCAAACTGACGTACCAATACAGATTTTCGTCCGTCATGATGTATCGCCCAAATCAACTGTTTTCGAAACGGAGTCAAATAATGATAGGGGTTACCCGTCCCCGCCATAACGACACGAATAGACGACTCATCCCAATTTGTAAGATCGTGGCTCATACACAATCATTACGATACACCGCCCCACCCTTCATCACCCAATCAATACTGCGAATATTGCGGGTATTTTCGGCGGGGTTGGCAGTTAGTGCAATCAAATCGGCCTGATAACCAGCCGCCACTGCGCCAAATTGATCAGCCAACTGATTTAATTGGGCTGGGTTACGGGTGGCTGAGAGCAACACCTGATGAGGGGCCATGCCCAATTCGCTCATAAATTCCATTTCGCGGTAGGTCGCCACCGTGCCTTCGTTTGGCTCACCCGGCAACATATCGGTGCCCATCGCAATTTTGACACCGCTATTTAACGCCAATTGATACGCCTTGGCATGGTCTTCACCCGCCCGCAAACTCTTGTTGATCATGTATTGCGGCACACCGAGATTGCGCATATATTGCTCGGCACGGCTCACGCACAAGGTTGGGCACAACCATGTGCCTTTTTTGATCATCAATTCAACCGTAGCATCATCTAAAAAGTAGCCATGCTCAATGCAATCAAGCCCAGCGTTAATACCATCTTGAATGGCTTTGGGCGAGCCAGCATGGGCGGTAGCATGTTTGCCAGCGTTATGCGCGGCCTCACATGCAGCTTGCATCTCGTCGAAGGTGGCTTGCGCGTCACGAATGGCCTCATGTTCACCAGCGATGCCACCTGTGATCATCAGTTTGACCAAATCGGCCCCCAGCTTCAGCTGTGAGCGCGCCGCCTTGCGCCATTCATCGGCGCCATCGGCTTCGATGCTGCCATACCCCTGCCAACCATGCCCGCCGGTGATGATGACGGCGCGGCCAGCACAAACAATATTTGGCCCTTGCAACAAACCGCTGGTAAACGCCCGCCGCAAAGCAAAGTCTAGGCCATTCTTTTCGCCGACACAGCGCACAAATGTCACCCCAGCGTGCAAGGCATCATGCGCATTTTTAAGCGCACGGGCAAACAGATCCATCTCAGTTTCTTTGGCTGCTGCGGCCTGTGTCGCCCCGGGTAACGACAACCCCAAATGCACGTGCATATTCATCAACCCGGGCATCACATAACGCCCGCCCAAATCACGAATTTGCACCCCTTCGCTGTCACCAAAATCTGTCGCTTTGCCTACGGCCTTAATCTGCTTACCCTCGATCAGCACAGCGGCATCATGAATAATCGCCTCACCTTCGGTGATGCATGGAATCACATGGCAATTTGTTAATAAGGTTGTCATAATTAATTGCCGATTACAGTATATCCACCCCTGCCATAGGCAGGGGTGGATATACTGTAATCGGCATACGTCTTAAACCACTTCCGTCTTTTCAAGACGCAAGCTACCTTCAGAGGTGGCTTTGAAATTCTTCACACGGTCACGCAAACCATAAATATCTTGTTGGTGATACAAGAAAATCCACGGCGACTCATCCCAAACCAAGCGCATCAATTTCTCATACGTGGCTTGGCGCTGTGCGCCGTCAACGGTTTTCGCGGCCTTGTCCATCAAATCATCAGCTTCGGGATTGGTATAACCCTGCCAAGCGATGCCTTTGATTTTGCTGCTCCAGTTGGTGGTGGCAGCTGGGCCAACCTGCACACCGCCTTGGCTGAGCAAAAATAGCTCGTACTTGCGGCCAATAATGCCCTGCACATATTGGCTCCACTCAATCGTCTCAAGTTCGGCCTTGATGCCAACCTTATCCAGTTGACCCACAATCGCCTCAGCAACTGCCTTGTCTTGCAAATAGCGTCCATTGGGGGCCTTAAATGCCACCTTTAGGTTTTCGGCCCCAGCTTGCTTCAGCAACGACTTGGCCTTGTCTGGATCATATGGATACATCTTGAGATCATCGACAAAACCACCAGCCACACCCTTGGGGAAGGGGCTGGTCAGCGGCACGGCTGCCCCTTGCAGCACAGCCTTGATAATGGCTTCTTTATCAATAGCATATTGTAAGGCTTGCCGTACTTCCTTCTTGGCAAACATCGGGTTATTGGTCACATTAGGGATGAGGATAATTGAGCCAGAGCCAGTTGCCCGCTCAAGCGCAATCCCGGGCTGATTTTGCAAATTGCCCAACAAAAGTGGCGACACATTGGTAATAATGTCTACCCCACCCGAACGCAACTCGGTAATACGCGTGGTGCCATCGGGAATCGGGCGGAAGACCACCTGCTTCATACGCGGTTCACCGCTCCAATGTGGGCCAGCCGCCTCGACCACAAATTTATCATTGGCCGTCCACGACACAAATTTATACGGTCCCGTGCCGACGGGGTTCTTGTAAAATGCATCTTTGTCGGCGGCGGCCTTGGGTGGCAATATTTCGCAATAGCTGGCCAACACCTCTACCAATTCGGCAAATGGCTCTGAGGTCTTCACCCGCACCGTGCTATCGTTCACCACTTCCACTTCTTTCACCGGCTTAAACAAAGTGGCATAACCATTCTTAATATTGGGGTCAACGAAACGCGCAAAGCTATATTTCACGGCTTCGGCGTTAAAGGCTTCGCCATTATGAAATTTCACGCCTTCGCGTAGTTTAAATTCCCAAGTATTGTCATCCACATTTTTCCAGCTTAGTGCCAAACCCGGTTGCACCTTTAAGTTGATATCGCGGTAAACCAAGCGATCAAAAATCGTCCACATGATGCCCTTGCTCGCGCCGCTGGTGGTGATATAAGGATCGATGCTCTCAATATCAACGCCTTGCGCGATGGTGAGTGTGCCGCTGGGACCGCTCGGTTTGGCAGGGGCTGGGGCAGCCCCGCTGGGAGCTGCGGATGGGGGTGTTGCGGCAGGTGCACAGGCCGACAAACCTAGCCCGCTGGCGATGCCAGCGCCCAGCAATGCGCTAAGCCGCAAAAAATCGCGGCGATTCACGCCTTGGCGCAAATCAATAGTGATATTTTCGGATTGGGTGGGATTAATCTTTTTCATACAAATACTTCCTCTTAATCGAAGTAACCGTTACATTTTATACCTGAAATTTTAGAATAGACCCGCAAATACACATCTATTCTAAAATTTCAGACATAAAGGGTTTCACCAAAATTACTATTTCACCACCCCATATGGAGTGGTGAGATAGCAATTTTGGCATTTCATCATTCTAACGGCGTTGCGCTCGTCTCGCTATGCTTCAACACCCGCTTTTGGGTGCGGGCAATCAACATAATAAGGCCACAATATGGGTCGGGACAAGTGATTCGCGCATCAGTACTCATCCAATCATTAGGGTGAGTAGGGCGCTGTTTGGCGGGTAATAACGGAATCGCCGACTGCATGGCATAGACACAAAATGGCTGACCTGCCGGCAAATGAATCTTGCCGCCCTTCATCTCAAAATAATCACCCACTGTGTGATCACACGTGCAATTGCCATTAATCTCGGCAATGCTGACCTTGATGTCATAAAGTTCAAATTCATCCATAAATAGTTGGAAGAATCAAGAACTAAGAACCAAGAGCTAAGATGTAAGAATAAAGATTAAGACACTCATCTCATTCAGAGATTAGGCTGGGTATTACGCTTAATCATTAACTCTTAGACACTGTTTCTTAAAACAACTTTTCGCCTAAATCACTATCTCAGGGTTGTTATGGAGTGGCTTT
>JAGWYZ010000269.1 GCA_018969115.1 Chloroflexota bacterium
GCCCAATTTGAAGCAAAACACCTTGCGGAATTCCGCAAGTAGTGACTCCATTTTTAGGGGGTCACTTCAGACGTTGTTATGTCGAATGGTCCTGAGCCTGATGAAGGATTGATCGACATTCGTATGCAAGTTTTTACAAATCGACATCGAAGTCAGGTTTCTGCAAATTAAGTTAACTGACCGCTAGCAAACATCAAAAAAAACACATATAGTTGATTAATCGTTTATAATCGTTTATAATCGTTTATATGTCTTTTGCACCCCGATTTGATACACGGCTAATACACATCCCCCCAAAGCTAATCGCTCTTATTGGGCAAATAGACCAACTTAAAGGGCAATGGATATCTAATAGCCAACTTAGCCCACAAATATTAAACCGCCTCAAAAAATCGGTGCTTGTTACTTCAACCGGAGCCTCGACCCGTATTGAAGGCTCAAAACTAAGTGATGAAGACATCGATAAACTTATGAACGGACTCACGATTGAAACATTTGCAAATCGTGATGCACAAGAAGTAAAAGGCTATTTTGAACTACTCAAAAATATCTTTGACGCATGGGACATACTCCCTATTAGTGAAAGCACAATTAAACATCTTCATCAAGAATTGCTTAAATATGTTGAAAAAGACAAATTGCATCGGGGTGGCTATAAACACAAAGAAAACCAAGTCCGCCTTATTGACCCACACGGCAATGATTTAGGGATCTTATTTGATACTACCCCTGCATACCTCACCCCACAAGAGATGATTGAGCTTATCGAATGGACAAGACAATCACTCACCGATAAAGCCTATCACCCCTTACTTATTATTGGTCATTTCATTGTTGAATTTCTGAATATTCATCCATTTGAAGATGGAAACGGCAGGCTTTCGCGCCTACTCACCAATTTACTTTTACTCAAAGAAGGATATGCGTTTATGCCGTATGTCTCACACGAAAAACGGATAGAAGATCAAAAAATTAACTATTACCGCGCCTTACGCGAAAGCCAAAAGACATTTAAAACAACCGACGAAAACATTACCCCATGGCTTGAATTCTTTCTCCCCATCATTCTTGCTCAAGCGCAAGAAGCAATAGGCCTTATCAACAATGAAACAATCGAAAGACTGTTATCACCCAAACAACTGGCAATCTGGCAATATCTACAAGAACATAAACAAGCAACCCGCCGAGACATTGCAGCCCATACAGGCATTGCAGAAGCAACAATTAACCAAACCCTTAAAAAACTACTTTCACTCAAACGTATTGAGCGCATCGGCGAAGGCGCAGGAACGCGCTACAAAATAACCTAATCCTATACCGCACAAGATACGCGCCGTGCCTCATTGGGTCATGGTTGTAGTTCCCTCGATTGATCGCTATTCGGGCACTCGAAATCTGCGCTATCCACTTTAAACTTGGCTCAGTTGCGGTTGTTCGGCCTCAGACAACCACCACGTATCCATCGCAGCGGGGTGAATGGGGCGATAGTCGATACCGAGCGCCGCAAAATATTTACGTGCACACTTGATCTTGCGCTTCTCTGCCGGAAATTGCAATTTTTCGATGTCACCGCCTTTGGTCTCACGCAATTTATGAATGACGGGTTGACCCGACTGATCGAGCCGTGCGATGCCCCAGTCGGGATTGTAATTGCCGATCAGTTTGGGCAAATGCACACGAAAACGCGACGGAAATTTGAAATAGAATTCAACCTTGCCATCTTCTTTTAGTTTTTTCACAAATTCGCGCTCAACCTCAGAATCCGTTTGCACCAAATCATATAACCCTCGGTTGCCCGCCTCAACCACCTCTTTTTGGGGGTAACGTTCAATTCGTGGAAAAATCTCATCAGGGTCATCAGTCAGCAAGTCTGTACTTGTCTCAAATTCAATCCGTTCAGCGATATGATCGGCAACGGCATTGCGCACCTCGGTTATAAAGACATTGGCAAATCCTTCGGGGTTTTTGAAAATGAGTTTGCGTTTGTCTTCGCGCATGCCCGCAAAAATGGCGTTGATGCTCGGTTTGGTAATGCCCACCTCGTTGGCCACCCGCGCAATGAGGTTAAAGACCGGATAATCGCGAGCGGGCGGCAAGCTGGCGCGGCTGATCATTTGGCCCGGATTGGCGGGGCTAAATGAATGGGTGTCGCCAACCCCCAAAATGACCCCATTGCCAAACACCAACACCGGCTGGCGCTCGCGCATCTCGATCCGAAAATTGCCAAAAGGCTTCAGTTCGTCGTCTCGGATCACCTGATGAATGAGATCGCTCGGTTTAAATGCGCGGGTGCGCGTCTCGAGTTCGCCCGTTTTGCGGTCGAGCAAGGTCAGTTGCAACTCGGCTTTGGTAGCCCCGATCGACACAACCTTGATCTCATTATTCACCAGCGCCAACATGCCACGCTCGACCACGATGACCGAACGCGGAAAATCGGCTTGGTTGAGGCGAGCGATAGCCGTTTCGATCAAAACTGGCGTGTCGATATTGATCTTATAACGCAAGGGCTGGCGCAGTTTTTGCCAAAACACCTGAAATGGGGCATGATAGATTTCATCGCGCCGAATTGCCTCATTGGCACGCGGGTTTTTGGGTGCAGGGGGGGCAATATCACCACTCTTCTGATATTCGTTCTGCAAGCCACTGGCAAAAGCGCGATAGCTTTCATTGGCGATCACGGTCAAGACATTGATGCTGTCGTCGAGCACACGCTCGCCATTTTGGTTGACACACAAACGCAAGCCGCGCCCGATCGATTGACGACGGTCGATCTCGCTGGCGCTCTCGCGCAAGGTGCAGATCTGAAAGACGTTGGGGTTATCCCACCCTTCACGCAAAGCCGAATGGGCAAAGATGAAACAGGCGCTCGAATCGAACGACAATAAACGCTCTTTGTCGCGCATGATCAATTGATAGGCGGCTTGTTCGGCGGCTTGGCGCTCTTTGGCGTTCAAAGCCTCTAAGTCACTCACCACCTCGTCGCCGTCATCATTTTGGCCTTGGGTTTTGGCTTTTTTCTTTTTGGCAAAATAAGCCGCCCGCACCGCTTCGGGCGGCAAATGCCGAAAATAGGCGCTGTCTTCTTTCAAACGGTTAAATTCTTCGTCAAAAAGTCGGCGGATCACACCATCGTCATGGGTATAACTCGCCACACGGTCGATAAAAAACAACGACAAAACTTTGATGCCGTGCGGGCGCAAATCGGCTTGCACTTTAAAATGTTCTTCGAGGGTCTTGATGATCTGGGCGCGATAGATGGCGCGTTTGCTGTCGCCTTGTGCATCGCGTTGCCCAATCACCACCCCATTCTCAAACTCAACAAAACCATCGCCCCCACTCACGATATTGGCTACCACATAGCCAGCATTGGCGAACGCGCTGCGATTGGTCTTTTTATACACATCATCACCCGGCCCAAGCTGAATATCGGTTTCGGTCGTTTTACCGTCTTTGGTCACCAGGGTACGCACAATGGCCCGCCAACTGCTGCCATGCGGCACAATATCGCGCACCGCCAAGATCGGCAAATTGAGGTTTTCGCGCTCGCTCACCCCAATCACTTGAATCTTTTTGACCAAATTGCGGCGAAAGGCATCGATGGGGGTGAGGCGAAAAAGCCGGTTGGGGGTTTGGCGATGGGTGGCGCTAAAACGCAAGGTCAGCAAGGGGTTGAGGGTGCGAATGGCCTTGAGCGCGGCCTCGCCCTCCATCTTTTGCGGCTCGTCCATGATGACAATCGGGCGGGTGCGCTGAATGTATTCGATCGGTTTGAGTGCGCCGGGCAGTTTTTCGTTGTTTTTATAAATGACATTGATGGCCTTGTTGAATGCGTCGAGCGTGATGAGCAAGATCTCGCAATGGCTGCTGCGGGCAAAACTGCCCACTTTGCCCAATTGAGCGCCGTCATATTCGATCAAATTGACCACCGCATTGCCATATAAGGCCCGCAAATGCCCACGCATGATGTCGTAACTTTTGCGAACCCCTTCGTAGATGGCGACACTGGGCACCACCACCACAAATTTGCGCAACCCATAACGGGTATTGAGATCGAACACACTGCGCAGATAGACATAGGTCTTGCCCGTGCCGGTCTCCATCTCGAGGGTATAGTTTGGAAAAGCCGCCCGTCGTGCGCCATCGGCAAAAACATCCAACATCTGCCCGTCTTCCCATTCCAGCCGGTCGGCCTGATCGACGCTGTTGAAATCGTTGGCGCGTTGCACGGTCAGCAAATTGTCGAGCAAGAGGCTGCGGTCAAGTTCCTCGAATTCAGAGAGATTGCCGATGATGCCATCATCGGCGGCGCTGGCGTTGCCAGCAGTGGCGACATTGGCGCTCAGGGCAAAGGGGGCGGCATCTTGGCGCGGCAAGCCATTCAGCGCATCGCCGATGCTGCGGATGGCATCGAGCTGATGTTGTTGGTTTGATTCGAATTGAAGTTGAAGCATGTTTTTAAAGGATGAAGGATGAAGGATGAAGGATGAAGGATGAAGAATGAATTGCAATTCATCCTTCATCTTTCATCCTTCATCCTTTCCTAGATCACTTTCAGTGTCACAAGGTCTTGCAGACGCACTTTGGCTTGGTCGCTCAGGGCGCTGTCGAGGCAAATAAAGACATCACGGCGCAACTCGGCCAATTGTTGCAGGGTGGCGGGGTGCAATTGCGTCTCTAAACACACAAATAGCCGATGCTGGCAGACCTCGCTTTGCACACAAAAGACGGTATTGTGGGTAAAGGCGGCGGCGGGGCGGCACAGGCTATCGAGCGGAAAACCTTCGAGCAACATGACCTCGGCCAAGACCTCGGCAGCCTGCCAACCGGCCCGCAAGGGGGTTTCGGCTTGGCTGAAAAGGTCACGCAGGGCGTTGGGGTCGCTGCCTGCATAGTCTTGCCAATCGCGAAAGACGCTGGGCGCGAGTTTGAAGACCTTGAAACCGAGGTCAGCCGTTGACACGTCACCAATTGGTGCGGTTGTGGCTTGGGGATCGGCAGATTCGGCCGGGGTGAGGGCCAAGCTGGTTTGGGCGGCAACGGCGACAGACGGCGCGGCGGCGGGCGGCACGGCGCTGCTGCGCAATTGGGCGATGACGCGCCGGATGCGTTCTTTGCCGATTTCGGCGATGGTAGGGTATTGCGGGTTATTGGTCGCTTCGGGCAATTGCACCAAAATAAAACGGCGGTTGCCGCCATCGGCTTGGTTTTGCGCTAACACCGCATGAGCGGTAGTGGCTGAGCCAGAGAAGAAGTCGAGGATTAGATTGTCTCCAACTTGATCATAACTCATATCAATAAAATATTTTATCAAATCAATTGGCTTTGGGAATGAAAAAATCTTGCCGCCGAATAAATAGCCAATTTCTTTATTA
>JAGWYZ010000270.1 GCA_018969115.1 Chloroflexota bacterium
TGCGCTTGTTTTGTATGGGGCAGTCAGAAAATTTAGAATTGAAAATTGAAAATAAAAATTTAGAATTATCCAATTGTTCATTTTCAATTTTTAATTCTAAATTTACAGATCGTTGGTTACATCGGTTATGGTTTAAGGCCAATGTGCCGGTGCCAGTGGAATTGTTGGGTGCAAAGCGGTGCGATTTATATCACGCTACCGATTTTGTGCTGCCGCCAACTTTGCCGCAAACCAAAACAGTGCTCACCGTGCATGATTTAACCTTTGAGCGCGACCCCGATTCAGCCGTGCCCTCACTGTTAAAATTTTTGCGGCGGGTTGTGCCACAATCGGCCAAACGGGCCGATCACATCATCGCCGATTCATTTGCCACTGCCCGCGATTTAACTGAGCTTTATGCCATCGCTCCCGAAAAAATCACCACTATTCATAGCGGGGTTGATGGGCAATTTTGCGCACAAGATGATTTTCAAATGCTAACTGCAAATGCCAAATTGCGCAAAAAATATAACATCGGAGATGCCCCATTTATCTTAACCGTCGGCACCATGCAACGCCGCAAAAACCACCTTGGTCTTGTGCGAGCGTTTGCCAAATTTTGCGTCCAATCCCCAATCTACAATCTACAATCCTTGTCACTTGCGCCAAATTTAGTCATTGCTGGGGGCAAAGGCTGGCTTTATGATGAAGTGTTAGATGAGGTCAAAAAACTGGGGTTAAACGAACGGGTTAAATTTATTGGCTTTGTCGATGATGCTGATCTGCCTGATTTATACCGTGCCGCTGCGGTATTTGCATTTCCATCACTTTACGAGGGGTTTGGGTTGCCGTTACTCGAGGCAATGGCGTGTGGCGTTCCAGTCGTATCCTCCAATGCATCATCATTACCCGAGGTAATGGGTGATGTAGGCTTACAAATTGCCCCAACTGATACCGATGGCTGGGCTGCCGCTTTGACACACGCAGTTCACAATGAAGCTTGGCGTATCGATTCGATTCGGCGTGGGCTTGCCCGCGCTCAACAATTTACATGGGCACAATCGGCCAAGCAAGTATTGAAGGTTTACGAGCAAGTGCTGGGGTAACTTAAAAAGGCCTCATGCCAAAATCACGATGCTCATGTTGTGGGGGAAGCAAAACTCCCCTCACAACATAAGCATCGTGATTTTGGCGAAATTAGGCTTGGCTTTTTTGAATTTGATCCTCGGCAACCCAACAAGCGGCAAATTGACCGGGCTTGAGTTCTTTAAGCTGCGGCTCTTGATGTTTACACTTTTCTACCGCAAATGGGCAGCGGGTATGGAAGCGACAACCGGCTGGGGGGTTGACAGGTGACGGCACATCCCCTTGTAAGATCATACGATCGCGCCTGAGTGTGGGGTCGGGCATGGGGATAGCCGATAGCAACGCTTTGGTATAAGGGTGCAGCGGATCGGCGAAAATGCGGTCACGTGGAGCCAATTCCACCAATTTGCCGACATACATCACACCGACGCGGTCGCTAATATGCTCAACTACGGCAAGGTTATGGGCGATAAACAAATAGGTCAACCCGAAATCCTTCTGTAGGTCTTTGAGCAAGTTAAGCACTTGGGCCTGAATCGACACGTCGAGTGCCGAGACTGGCTCGTCACATACGATGAACTTGGGGCGCAAGGCCAAAGCGCGGGCAATACCGATACGCTGGCGTTGACCACCTGAAAACTCGTGGGGGTAACGCTTGGCGTGATAATCTTCCAAACCAACGCGCTTGAGCATCTCCATCACGGCATCGTTGCGTTTGCGGGTGTCGCGCATACCATGTACCAGCAAGCCTTCGCCTACACTTTCGCCAATTGGCATACGTGGGTCGAGTGATGAATACGGGTCTTGGAAGATAATTTGCATATCTTTGCGCAAGGCTTTCATTTCGGTGCCATTCAGCGAAAAGACATCTTTGTTATCAAATAACACTTTGCCACTGGTGCTAGGGATGAGGCGCAAAATGGTGCGACCAACTGTGGTCTTGCCACAACCTGATTCGCCCACTAACCCCAGTGTTTCACCTTTTTTAACTGAAAAGGTAACGCTGTCGACTGCTTTTACCTGCGCCACTGTGCGCTGTAACAAACCGCCGCGAATAGGGTAGTACTTTACTAAATTATCGACGCGCAATAGATCTTCGGCTGTGGTTCCATCCAATGCGCTTGGTTTATTTCCGTTAGTAGTGTTGCTCATTTTCTTAGTGCTTAGTGCTAAGTGCCAAACAAAAATATCGATTTCACCTTAACACTTTATGCTTTCTATTAGATTAGTTATATAACCATGTTCGAACCCAGTGACCGGGTTCGACCTCTTTCAAGGGTGGAACTTCATTCAAGCAACGTTCGCGGGCAAGACCTTCGCAAACAGTACAGCGTGGTTCAAACCGACACCCGGGAGGTGGGTTAAGCAAATTAGGCACTGAGCCTTGGATCGTATCGAGCCGCTCGCGCACAACACCAAGCACAGGGATGGAGTTGATTAGACCTTTGGTGTAAGGGTGCATTGGCCTCGCAAACAATGTTCTTACATCTGCCATTTCGACCACTTGCCCTGCATACATGACGACTACGCGCTCGGCCATTTCTGCCACGACCCCAAGGTCGTGGGTAATGAGCACAATTGAAGTGCCGGTTTTGTCGCGTAGACCACGCATCAGGTCAAGAATTTGAGCCTGAATCGTCACGTCTAGTGCTGTGGTCGGTTCATCTGCAATGAGCAACTCTGGTGCACAAGCCAAGGCCATTGCAATCATGACACGTTGGGCTTGACCACCTGAAATTTCGTGAGGGTAAGCGTTGGCGCGTTTTTGTGGCTCTGGAATACCAACCATGCGCAATAACTCGACTGCACGTTCACGACCGGCTTGCTTCCCCATCGATTTGTGAATATTTAACACTTCGGCAATTTGGTCACCAATCTTAAAAACCGGATTTAAGCAGGTTGTCGGCTGTTGAAAAATCATCGAGATGCGATTTCCACGAATCTTTGTCATCTCTTTTTCCGACATGTCTAACAGGTTTTTGCCATCAAACATGATGCGTCCATCAACTACTTTGCCAGGGGGGGCCACGAGGCGCATAATTGAAAGCGATGTAACGCTTTTGCCGCACCCTGATTCACCTACAATTCCAACGGTTTCCCCTTTGCGAACTTGAATATCAATGCCATCTACGGCTTTAACCACACCATCTTCGGTGAAAAAGTGTGTTTTCAAGTTCTGAATGTCGAGCAAAATATCGTTGCTCTTCCCATGATTGTCTGCCATTCGGGTTTTCTTCTCCTCTAATGATTAAAACAATAAATTTAACTGATTAAAAATAAGTTACACAACATCGTATATCTTAACTTATTTTTCAAGTGCTTAGAGCTATTTTTCAATGTAAAAAAGGACAAAAATAAAATTTGAGGTTTTCGCTCATTCTTTATTCAACCAAATATCATTATAAAGGGATCAATGAGATTTAGGGCATCTTTATTGATTGATTTTGGTCATCTCTTTTTACAAAGCAGCGAGTGTGAGTATAATCAACTTGCACATTAAAAAGATTGAATATTATCGAAGTTGTCCTAAGCGCCCGGATGCGTGGGATACGCCAAGTTATTGGCGTGGCGGAAGTTGGTGAAATTAGCCCAACACTGTGCCGCAACTGTGATTGTAAAGTAAAAAGCGTTCATTGCTCAATGCTTACATAAGTCAGGATGCCGACTTCGATTTACACATTTCATCCTTCTCGTGATCAAGGAGGTGGCCTATGATTAATGCACCCTAAACGGTAGTTTTATTGCATTTTTCAATGCATCAGCGGCCCCCCAGTTTTCTATTAGAAGCTGGGGGGTTTTTTTGTTATATACCAAGAAGTGTATCTTCTCAAAAGATGAAGGGCCGATTTCACTCTCCATCCCCCAAAGCGTAGGCTTTGGGGGATGGAGAGTGAAATCGGCAAAACTTTTCATCTACTAATAAAATTACCATGAAAAAAATAATATTAATGGGCATAGCACTGCTTGTGGCTTGTGCTGCGCCTACCCCACAATCCAATACACCAAAACCAGTGGCATCGCCAACGATTGTGCCATCCGCCGCACCAACTTTGTTGCCAACAGCCCTATTAGCCACCCCAACGGTTGCGCCAACAAGTGAGCCTACGCCCAAACCTGTGCCGCCCAAAATCACCTCAAATTTGACCGATGGCTGTGCTACTGTCTATGATGAAAATACAGATTATTTTCCAGAAAAAGTGAAGATCGCTTATGCGGCTAATTTAAAGGTTGAATATTTTAAAAACTACAAATTGGTAACGATCAGCAACCCTTGGCGTGGCGCTAAAGAACAATTTGGCTACGTATTGGTGCAATGTGGAACCCCAGCCCCCCAAGGGTTGCCGGCTGGTATCAGTGTCATCGAGGTCCCCGTAAAACGTATTATTACCCTCTCAACCACCGAAGTGGCGGCATTAGATCGAATTGGAGCAACCGATAAAATTGTGGCGCTAGATGAATTTACCTATGTGAGCAACCCCAAAGTGCGCGACATGATTAAAGCTGGCAAACTTAAAGAAGTGGGGGCTGGCTCAAAAATTAACCTCGAACAAGTATTAACACTCAAGCCTGATGTTGTGTTTACCGCTGGCTTGGGCGACCCTGAATATGATACCCACCCCAAATTGGCTGAGGCCAAAATCAAAGTAGGTATTGATGCCAGTTATATGGAAAAGTTGCCTTTGGGGCGAGCCGAATGGAGCAAGTACTTGGCACTGTTTTTGAATCGCGAAGGCCAAGCAACAACGGCTTTTAACGAGGTGCAAGACAAATATAACGCCATTGCCAATAAAATGAAAACGGCAAGTAAGAAACCGACCTCTTTAAATGGCATTCCGTTTAAAGATATTTGGTCGATATCAGGTGGGCAAAGTTATGCAGCTAAGTTTATAATAGATGCAGGTGGGCAGCACTTCTGGCCTAATGATACTTCGGCTGGCAGCATTCCGCTCAAATTTGAGCAAGTGTTAGCCAAGGCATCCAAGGCTGATTACTGGTTGTTAAACGCTTTTGATAAACCTGCCGATCTCAAAGCTTTGCTAAAAATCGATTCGCGCTTTGGCAACTTTGCCCCAGCCAAAACTGGCAACGTGTGGAATTTTGACAAGCGGGTGAACGAAAACGGCGGCAACGATTATTACGAAACCGGCTCGGCCAACCCACACCTTATCTTGGCTGACCTCGCCAAAATTTTTCACCCCGACTTGATGAAAGATCACGAGTTTGTGTTTTATCGTCAGCTAGGCAAATAAGTAGAGAAAATAAGTAGAGAGTAGAGGGTTGAGCGTTGAGAAAACCAA
>JAGWYZ010000271.1 GCA_018969115.1 Chloroflexota bacterium
TAAAGGCTTCGCCGAGCGTCCCCCTTCGGGGACGCAATTTCTGCCCGCGTAGGCGGGCAATCGGCGAAGCCTTTAAGGACGACTTTGAGTCGTCCCAAATATTCCGCTATTATCTTGCCCCTTACGCAAAACCTAAAACAAGCCTATCGGCTACACCCCAAGCAAATAGGGCGCTTGTTGAATAGGTGTCGTCACCATTGCGCCGCCAACCGTCATTAGCACATTAACCTCGCTGCGAATACCGATGTGCCCCAAATACAGCCCCGGCTCGACCGTGACCGCCAAGCCCGGCAACAAACGACGGGTGTCATGGGTTTCCCAATCATCAAGGTTAACGCTTTGACCATGTGCCGCATTGCGACCAAGGCTATGCCCAAGCCGATGTCTAAATTCGGCGGTGTAGCCACGTGCGGCAATCAGATCACGCGCCGCCCGATCGACCTGCCAACCCGCCTCAACCGCGCCCGAGGTTAACAATTGAATAGCAAGATCGCGGGCATCGCGCACAATTTCCCAGACCCGCAAATACTCGTCGCTGGGCGCACCTGCAAACCCCACCCACGTAATATCGGCCATCGGGCGGTCACGCAACCCCGCCCATAAATCAATCAACACACATTGCCCCATTTCTAAGATACGGTCGCTTTGTTGGCTCGGCGCATAATGCCCATCGCTGGCATGGCTGCCAAATGCCACAATTGCGGCGTGATCGGTCTCAAGGCCATGTTCATTCAGCGTTTGGGTGATGAGCGCTTGCACTTGTAGCTCGCTGATGGGTTGGGCGGCCTTTAATCGCGCATCAATCAACTGAAAGGCGCGGTCTTTGGCCTCGACCACGCCACGCACCGCCGCCTCGTGTGCCAATTTGTCATCGGCGCTCCAAGTCAAAAACGCTTGCAGCAAATCGGCGCTCGACAACACCTCTACCCCACAATGGCGCACCCGCTCAACCGTGCCAGCATCGACAAAGCTCACATAAGGCACTTCGCCGTTGGGGCTATATTCCATCGCAACCCGCCGTGCGCCGCGCAAGGTGGCGCGTAATAATTCATCTAGCTGCTCGTGCGAGGCAAATGCTCGGCGCTCGATGTCGGCATCTGGCAAAAGGTGTTGCCAAGTGGTGGCCTCGATGCGGTGATGGATAAGAGTGGCAGGCCCATGAGCCGGCACATATAAAAACCAACGGCGGGTGAGAATGCCTTGCCCCAACTGCAATAATTGGGCCGGAAAGGGATTTAGACCGCGAAAATCATACAACAACCAGCCATCGAGACCTGCCGCACAAACGGCATCTTGTAATGAAGTGATATTTTTTGTCATGCTGCTAACACCCAACGTTCAATTTCGGCCAAATACAGGTCGCGCAAATGGCTGGTCATGCGGCCAGCTTGGCCGTCGCCAATCACCTGCCCATCGATTTTAACCGCCGGTGTTAAACCGCCAAATGTGCCAGTGACAAAGGCTTCGTCAGCCGAGTAAACATCTACCAACGAGAAATCTTTCTCAAAAACAGGAATGCCATTGGCACGTGCCAGCTCGATCACTTTGCCCCGTGTGATGCCATTTAAACAATGTTGGCCGGTCGATGTCCACACCTGCCCTTTAACCACAATAAAAAAGTTGGTCGAGTTGCAGGTGCTGACCGCGCCATTCACATCCAACATCAAGGCTTCGTCAGCCCCGGCCTGAATGGCCTGATTCAGCGCCATAATTTCATGCAATTTGCTGTGGCAATTGAGTTTGGGGTCGAGTGTGCCGGGCGGGGGGCGGCGAATGGTGCTGGTGAATAAACTGATGCCATGCGCAAAGACGGCGGGGTTCGATTGTTTATGCTCGGCGATGATGACGAGTGTGCGCCCACCTTTGGTCAGGCGCGGGTCTTGCGATGGGGTCTTTTTAGTGCCGCGGGTCACCATTAACCGCACATGCACGTTATCGTGCATATCATTGGCGCGCACGGTTTGCCAGAGCGCCGCTGTCAATTCGTCGCGCGTCATGCCAATGTCGAGCGAAATCGCCTTGGCCCCTTGATACAGGCGGTCTAAATGGCGATCGAGGAAAACAAAGACATCATGATGCAGACGTATGCCCTCCCATACGCCATCCCCCACCAAAAAACCGCTGTCAAACACCGAAACTTTGGCGTGTTCACGCGGGGTTAGTGTGCCATTGATGTAGATCAAAACCTGTTCATTACGGATATCGGGAAGCGCATCGTGGGTGCCTTTATACATGGGTTTGTTAGTTGATTGGTTGATAGATGATCCGTGATTTGTGAGTTACTAATCAACTATAGACTTACCAATTTGAACAAAAAACTGAGGATTTGGAAGTCGAGCGTTTACGCGGGTAATCAACCAACCAACCAACCAATCAACTATTCAACTATTCAACCAATAAACCTATATTGTGACAAATTATAACGACACTGTATACTTTATGCACACGTGAATACCATCATTCGTCTCGAAGACGTTCATCATACCTATCAGGCCGAAAATAGCAACGGCATTAAAGCCTTGCAAGGCGTGACGCTCGACATTTATGCCGGTGAATATGTGGTCATTTTGGGTCACAATGGCTCTGGCAAATCAACTTTGGCCAAGCATTTAAATGCGCTGCTGTTGCCATCGCAGGGCGATGTTTGGATTAGTGGCGAGGCTGGCCCCAATGGCGCGGCCCAAGCATGGAACACCAAAGACAAGACGCATTTGCGCGACATTCGCTCGAGCGTTGGCATGGTTTTTCAGATCCCCGACAATCAATTGGTGGCGACGATTGTGGAGGAAGATGTAGCCTTTGGCCCCGAAAATTTGGGTGTGCCACACGCTGAAATTTTGCAGCGCGTCGATTGGTCGCTCGATCACGTCAATATGGAGGCGTTTCGACATCGGGCACCCCATTTGCTGAGTGGCGGCCAAAAACAACGGGTGTGTATTGCCGGCACGCTGGCGATGCAGCCGCGGGTGTTGGTGCTGGATGAAGCCACCGCCATGCTCGACCCATTGGGCCGCAAAGAGGTGCTGGCAGTGGCGCGGCGTATGAACCAAGAGGAAGGCGTAACGGTGGTGGCGATTACGCATCATATGGAGGAGGCAATTGAGGCCGACCGGGTGGTAGTGATGTCTGAGGGGCGGGTGCAGATGCAGGGCACACCACATGAGGTATTTAGCCAAAGCGAACGGCTGCGTGAACTGCAAATGAATACGCCGCAGGTGACGCAATTGGCACACGCCTTACATGCGCGATACGCCAACATCCCCCAAAACTTGCTGACCGTAGACGAGTTTGTAGGCGAAATGGCGAAACATGCCCGCCCACACCCGGCCTCCCAGGCCCCAGCCCCCAATCTCCAGCCCCCAATCTCCGCCCCCGTCATTCAAGTACAACACCTCGGTCACTATTACATGATCGACACGCCATTACAGGTCAAGGCCTTGCACGATATCAATTTTGAGGTGCGCAAAGGTGAAATTGTGGGCGTGATTGGGCATACCGGCTCGGGCAAATCGACCGCCATTCAACATTTAAATGGCTTGCTGCGCCCACATGAGGGCGATGTGATTGTGTTGGGCAATGACCTTAGCCGCGAAGACATCGACATGAAGCAATTGCGGCGGCGGGTTGGGCTGGTTTTTCAAAGCCCCGAAGCCCAATTGTTTGAGCATTATGTCGGTGACGATATTGCCTATGGCCCGCGCAATTTGGGTCTGAGCCGCGAAGAGGTGCGCGAACGGGTACGGCAGGCGATGGAGGCGGTAGGCTTGGGGTTTGACGAATTTAAAGATCGCATGACCTTTGGCCTGAGCGGTGGGCAAATGCGGCGGGTGGCCTTGGCCGGTGTATTGGCCTTGCAGCCCGAAGTGTTGGTGCTCGATGAGCCAACCTCGGGGCTTGATCCATTCAACCGCAGCCAGTTGCTGGGCCGCATTTTGGCGCTGCGTGATCGCGGCGTTACCTTGGTGATTATTTCGCATAATATGGACGAATTGGCCCAAGTGTGTGATCGCTTGTGCGTGATCGCCGATGGCCGTACGGTGATGCAAGGCACACCGCACGACGTGTTTTCGCGCCCCGATGAACTACGCAAACTCGGCCTCGACATCCCGCAAGTGACCGATGCCATGCACCGCCTCGGCGCTGGCACAGTATTAACCGTAGACGAAGCCGTTCAATTATTTTAAATTTTAGAGTTGAAAAATCTTCTCAAACATGAGTGGTAAAACAGATTTTCGCCGAAATCACTATCCCTTCCTGCCCTGAAGGGCAGGAAGGGATAGTGATTTCGGCATTACATTTTTTTTACAAAACACTTAACACCCAAAGTCTAAAATCCTAAATTTAAAATCCTTAAAATGTCTCAATCTCCTACCACCCGCCCGCGCTCGACTCGCAATGAATTTGAATTGTTACGCAATGTCACGGTTGGGCAATACATCCCAACTGGCTCAGTGGTGCACAAACTCGACCCACGCGCCAAGATCATTAGCGTATTTATTTTGATCTTTACGGTGGTGTTTACAAAATCGCTGATTGCGTTGGCGTTGCTCACCTTGCTGTTTTTGGGCATCGTGTTGTTGGCCAAATTGCCGGTGCGTTATGTGTTGCGCGGTGTCACGTTGGCCTTGCCAATCTTATTTTTCATCTCGCTGATGCGGGTTATCTTCCCTAACACCGGCGATGATGGCGGCAAAGTTTACTTTTCGTGGCTATGGATTAGTGTCACCCGCGCCAGTATGCACTTGTTGTTGATGGGGCTGATTAAAATTTTGGCCTTTATTTTTTTAACCAGCGTATTGACCATGACGGCAACTACCACCGAAATGACGCATGGCATCGAGCTATTGCTAAAGCCATTCGAGCGGTTTAAAGTGCCAGCCCATGAAATTGCGCTGACTAATATGATTGCGCTGCGCTTTGTGCCGACTTTGGCCGAAGAATTAGAACGTATTCTCAAGGCACAGGCCAGCCGTGGCGGCGATGTGGCGCTGCGCAAGCGCCAATGGAACCCCTTCAAAGCCGCTCGCGCCATTTTGCCGATGGTTGTGCCGTTGTTCATTAACGCCCTGCGCCGCGCCGAAGATTTGGTGCTGGCGATGGAATCACGCTGCTATATGGGTGGCAAAGGCCGCACCAAGTTTGTGCAATTTACCGCCCGCCCGTTAGATTATGTGGTTCCGGTCTTGGCGATCATATTGTTGATCGTCGTGGTGGCAATCCCTTGGCCGTCGATTCACACTTTTGTGCCGTTTTTGGGTCTTTAGGTATCTGCTTAATAAATAAGGGCTATTTAAAAGACATAATGCCGAGATCACTATCCCTTATCCCCAGCTGGGGATAAGGGATAGTG
>JAGWYZ010000024.1 GCA_018969115.1 Chloroflexota bacterium
CCGGTGCCATCGCCAACACTCTCAATGGCGAGCCAGAGCCATCGACAATCTTGAGCGGGGCGGCGATCACGACTGCCCCAGTTGCGGGCAATTGATCGAGGTTACGTAAACTGGCGAGACCAAATTTACCAGCGCCGTGCATGGTGCCATGATTTGGAAAAGGTGGGTCAAAACGCCCAGCTTGCCCAGCATCGGTCCCAACGGTTTCAACCCCAACCCCCAACACATCGCGCTCATAAGCCAAAAAGTGCGAGCAATCTTTATGAAAACCGGGCGAATGTGGCCCATCTTCTTTTACATTTAAAAACTTATCGGGGTCAAGGCGTTTTGACCAATCGGTGCGCAATAGCACCCACGCCCCCGCCGGTATTTTGCCGTGCGTGCCTTCCCATGCCAATACCGCCTCGCGGGTGAGCAGAAAATCTTCAGACACCGCCACTTCTTTCGTAACATCGATGACACACGCGGGGCCGATAAAACGCGCGGCAGGAATGGTATCGAGTGTATTATTGCTCAGGTCTTTACCCGTCACCCAATGCACGGGGGCATCGAAATGGGTTCCGGTGTGTTCGCCGACGGTGATGGTATTCCAATACCAGCCCGGCCCTTTATCGTTATAGCGCGAAATTTCGTCCATGCTAAAACCGGGCGAGGCCGCAAAAATAGGCGGCAGGCCAATCACAGGGGTTTCGGGGCCAAGGGGTTGGGTCAAATCAACCACTTTGATGCGCCCATTGCGCATCTCTTCTACTAGTAGGGAAAGAACAGTTATTGATGACATATTTAATTACGAATTACGAATTACGAATTACGAATTAATCGAATAAAAAGTGCAAAGTTACTCATTCGACACTTTTTAATGCGTGATTCGTGATTCGTGATTCGTAATTGATTTAATGTATCGCTTTAGCCGAAATGCATTTTCGGGCAAGGCGATATCCATACCAAAATGATCTGGGCCAACAGCCTCGACTTTGGCAACAATGGTGCACATTTCGTTGCTATCAAAGGCTTCGGCGCAGGCTTCGAGAAATTGATAATTGTTATCGGCGGCAAACACTTTGGGGCAACCCGCCCCACGCGCAATAGCAGCCAGATCGGTGATGCCAGAGGTGGTATGCGAGGCAAAACCACCCGTCGAGAGCAAACTGCCATTATCAAAAATAATATGGGTGAGATTAGGCGGGCCATAACGCGCAAGGGTCGCCAACGTGCCAAGATTCATCAATACCGAGCCATCGCCGTCTAACACCACTACTTTTTGGTTGGGCAAACTGCTCGCCAAACCAAGGCCAATAGACGAAGCCAAGCCCATCGCATGTTGCAAATAGAAAAAGTTGTCGCGGTCGCCAAGATCATACAGCTCTTGCGCACACGCCCCCATAATCGTCACCACAAGACGATCTGCTAATTCTGGATATAAGGCTTTGATACAGTCTGAGCGTTTCATATCAGTTGTAAGCTTTGAGCCATAAGCCATGAGCTAAAACTCAAGGCTCATGGCTCCATATTAATCTTCCATCAATTCTCGATCGAGCAATAACGCTACTGGCGAGAGTGAACTTTGGGCAAAAGTCAGGGCTTGTTTAATTTGCAAACCAACTTTAGCCGGGTCACGCGCATATTCGAATGGGATGCCTAATGCCCGCAACACTGGCTCGGTATGAATACCGCCTTGGGTATGCCAAGGGTATGGCTCACCCCAATGCCCACGCAACGCAATTAGCATACACAACGGAATACGATATGACATTGCCAACGACACAATGCCATTGATGGCGGCCAAAAAGCCATGATTTTGCATCAACAAAAGATGCGGCTGGCCAGCCAAATACGCCCCCGCAGCAATGCCAATCGCTTCTTCTTCTTTGGCAACTTCGATCAAATGCACATCAGGGTCATCTTCGGCCAACTGTAATAAATACACCAGCCACGTTTCTGGCAAAGCGCTGATCGACTTCACACCAGCGGCTTTAATACCACGATATATAGCAAGGGAATTGTCACGTGAAACTGTCATTTTTAAAAATTTAAAATGGAAAATTCAAAATGGAAAATTTTTGAAGCTTAATAATTTTAAATTTTCCATTGTCCTTTATACCAAAAGGTCTTTATACTTAGTCAAGCCATCCATCAAACGATCAACATCTTCAAGATTATTATAAAAATGAGGGGAAATTCGCAGGTTATTATCGCGGCACGACAAAATAATATTGTCTTCTTCGAGGCGTTTCACCAACATATGATCCATGTGCGAACGCAAGGCAATCATGGCCCCATGTTTACTTGGCTCGATTGGGGTCACGACATTAAATCCACGCCGCATGGCTCCCTCTTTAATCGCACCCGTAATTTCGCTAACATGGGCTTCAATTCGATCAACTCCTACCGATTGCAATAATTTCATACCTGCTAACCCAGCATATAAATTGGGCACAGGCGGTGTGCCAGACTCAAATCGACGGGCAGTTGGGGCTGGGGCATGGGCATAAATATCCATCGCAAAAATATTTGCTTGGGCAAACCAACCCACATTGGTTGGGTTTAAAGTTGAGATGAGGTCTTTACGCGCATATAAAAATGCCAAAC
Source organism: Chloroflexota bacterium (assembly GCA_018969115.1). Lineage (GTDB taxonomy): Bacteria > Chloroflexota > Anaerolineae > J036 > Brachytrichaceae > AQU-03. Next base: position 2,590 of record JAGWYZ010000024.1, read on the forward strand.
CTGGCGAAGCTAACAAATACTTCAATGCCCCACCTGCCAAAAAATCAACATTCCACACTTTCACATCAATCGGCGTTGTACCTAATGATTGATAAGCATCAACCAACACCAGCGCCCCTTTGCGATGGGCAATCTCAGTAATGGCTTTCACATCCAACTTTGAACCATTGCGATAGCACACATGGGTAATTTGCACCAATTTGGTACGTTCATCAATCGCCTCTTCAAAACGCTCAAGCGGAATGATATTGCCTGCGGCAGGCACGTGGATGATCTTGGCCCCACGCGCTTCTTGGGCATGCCAAATTTGGCCTGCCGTCGGAAACTCAAAATCACTCACCACGACTTTATTACGCGGGCCGCTAAAATCAAGGGCGCTGGCCACGCTGCTAATGGCTGCTGAGGTCGAAGTCTCAACTGCAACTTCACCTGCGCCAGCATTCACCAAAGTGGCAAAAGCATTGCGCACGGCCTCATTTTTTTGCACCCACAACTCCCATGGTGAGCCTCTTTGCTCTAAATCACACATATAGTCTTCATAGGCGCGGCGCACATCTACCGAAAGCGCCCCTTGTGAACAACTATTCATATATACTTTACTGCGAAAGATAGGAAAGCGATTACGTACATTCATAAATTCTATACAACATTATATTGATATACGTATCTCCTCAATAATTATGAGCAGAGTCCAAGTTGATGAAAGGTTTTGCCGATTTCAGTATCCACTTCCCACAGCTATGCTGTGGGAAGTGGGATACTGAGATCAGCCCTTCATCTTTTGGAGAGTGTTTCTTAAATCAATTTTCACTTTTTTGTCGGCTGAAGTCATGTGGTTTCATCAAATCAGAGAGCATATTTAGACACAACGAATGCCGAAATTACTATCTCGGAGAAAATTGTTTTAATAAACACTAAGTGATAGCTATTTGGGCAAAAATCCGTTTTTCACTAATTACAGAAGAGATATAGAAAATAATCAGAAAATTTTCTCATGCAATTATAAATATTTTAGCCAAATCCGATGCAACTTTAGTCTTAGTTTATTCTGTATAATCAGACGAGCCTTATCTAATTCTTACGTTACGTTAAACTATGGAAAGAGCTTTAAATTCCCCCGTCCCTCTCAGTAAACGATTCTGGCCGGTCTTCCGAACCATCGCAATAGTATATGTAATATTGTTATTGGGTCAACAAGCAGGTCTTGAGCCGGGTCGTATTGTCCGCGAGATGACTGATAACCCAGTCATCATCGTGCAGCAGTTAATCGTCGGTTTAGCAAACGCAGCAATCATCACAATTGTGGCACTCGGTTATACGATGGTTTATGGTATCGTCGAAAGCATCAACTTTGCCCATTCTTCGGTGTTTATGCTTACGACATTTGTAGCGCTGCTCACTATGTCATGGCTTGTAAATGCCGAAACCAAAGCCCCATTATGGGTAGCGATTGTTGCATTTATCCCTGCTATGGCTGCCGGTGGTTTAATTAATGGCCTTGTCGAGCGCTATGCCTACCGTAGCTTGCGCAAAAACGCCAAAATTGTAGGCCTCATTGCCGGTTTAGGCATGGATTTTGTATTACAAAACATTGGCCTGCAAATTGGCGCATTCGGTAAGTTGCCAAACGCATATCCCAATGTAGAAGGCATCAAATTTTTAAAGATTTTAGGCAATCAAAACGCTTCACCCAAAAGTTTTCCGGCTGTCAATGAATTCTTTTCTGGCCCCGGCATTCCAGTAAACGTGCTCGAATTTATTGACCCTCATGCCACTTTACGCATCACCCCAGCCGACCTATTGGTCATTATTACGGCTGTGGTATTGGTATTTGCCCTCAACTGGTTTGTAAAAAATACCCGTTCTGGGAAAGCGATGCGTGCAGTCGCGCAAAATCCGGCGGCAGCCTCAATGATGGGCATCGATGTTGACCGCATTATTAACCTCACTTATGTGATTGGTGGTGCATTGGCTGGCGCAGCCGCAGTCATGTTTGGTGTTTATAACGGCACGACCAGCTCAAGCATTGGCGCAACCACTGGCTTAAACTCATTTACAGCCGCCGTATTGGGCGGTGTCGGCAATATTCAAGGTGCAGCACTCGGCGCCGTATTTATCGGTTTGCTCTCCTCACTCAGCGACCAATTTATTTCGAGCCGCTGGACAAACGCTTGGGTATTTATGACACTCGTGTTAGTCATGCTCATTAAACCCACCGGTATTTTAGGCACAGAAGGTGGCGAAAAGGCATAAAAAATTTGTGTTCAATGATCATTTACCAGCAGCAAAAATATAACCAACTTCTGATATCTGATTATTGACGACTCATCAACTATGAAGCAAAAACTTTTGAATAATACCGAAGCCATTGCCATCGGGTTTATGGCTGTTTTAGCGCTCGTCACAGGTGGCTGGAACACAATCGTTTGTGCCGTCATCGCTGGACTGCTGATTGGTTTAAGTGCCAATCAAAATCGTGATGGCATCATCCGAGCTGGCGTTCTAGGAGCCATCGCATCAATTATTACAGCCATTATGGGCTACATTTTCAACTCATGGGTTTCAACTCTGCCCGGTGTTGATAATCAGGCTCCCGATCATCTAACCGCTTATCCACTCATCCTCGCGGTTGTGATTGGCACTATCACCAGCTTGGTAGTAGCTTGGATTCACTCGATTCATGAGGAGGCACGTCGTAAGCAAGCATTCCTTATTTTTATGGTTGTTTGCGCTGTAATCTTCCCATTCTTCGATCAATGCCCAACTTTAGCTTGGAATGGACCAATCAGCATTGCAAACCCAACTGTCGGCTGCACGACTAGCAAGGCATTGTTGTGGGTCAATGCTGTCATCGTCACCATGATTTTTGCCTTGCAAGCGTTAGGCTTAAATATTGTGGCCGGGTATGCTGGCTTGCTCGACCTTGGCTATGTGGCTTTCTTTGCGATTGGGGCCTATACAATGGGCTTCCTCAACTCTGATCACTTGGTTGCACAAGATACCTTCCTCAAAACCCAATTTGGGTTTTGGCTCGTAGTCTGGGGTTCAGCAGCCGCAGCCGCCTTCTTTGGCTTATTACTAGGTGCGCCTACGTTACCATTACGCGGCGACTACCTCGCCATCGTAACCTTGGGCTTCGGTGAAATTATTCCAATTGCCGCCAAAAACCTAGCTGAAGTGCGTATCTTCGAGCCAATTTCACTATTTATCAACCAACTGTTCTCAAAAGCAGATGCACAATCGCTTGACCGCATGCAAAACGCCGAAGCCTTCTTAAAAAACACCTTGTGTTTGGTCGGATGTGACCCCACCCGCCCCTTCGACTTCACCGCAGGCACGAAAGGCATTTCGCCCATTTCGCCACCTGTTTTTGGAAACATCTTGGGCATCCCCAAGATTTATGCCTTCGTCAATGGCGATTACATTCCTTGGTATTTCTTGGCGTTGGTGTTGCTGGCAGGGTCAGCCTTCTTTATCTTCCGTTTGCGTGACAGCCGCGTAGGCCGTGCATGGGTCAGCATGCGCGAAGATGAATTGGCAGCGAACGCAATGGGTATTGATATTGTGCACACCAAACTGCTTGCCTTCATCATCGGGGCCATGTTCTCAGGTTTTGCAGGCGCATTTTATGCGTCCTATGTCTCTTTCATTGAACCCGGCTCCTTCGCCTTCGACATCTCCGTTACCGTATTGGCAATGGTCATCCTCGGCGGCACAGGCAACATTACTGGTGTTATTTTGGGGGCCTTCATCACCCGCGTTGTTGACCTCGTTGTGCTTGAGCGCCTCAAGCAATTGATTAACGGCATCACCGAAAAAGTGTTCTTCTCGGGCATCGATAACCCAGCCTTGGTGCAATTCGTGCAATCAATCGCCGATGCAACGGCCTACAAAGTCATGCTATTCGGTCTGATCTTGGTCGTCATGATGAAAGTGCGCCCACAAGGTCTCATTCCGGCAGAAACAGCCGCACAAAAACGCAAAGCCTAAGCCGATTTATGGTTTGTGATTTACGATTAGAAATTATCGTAAATCACAAACCATAAATCGTAAATCGATTGGATATCTTCATCGATCTTGTCCTGATTGGCCTGTCAAACGGCGGCATTATTGCACTCAATGCAGTAGCGGTCACGGTTATCTATTGCGCAGTCCGCACCCTAAACCTAGCTCACGGCGATGTATACGCACTAAGCTCGGTAATGACAATGGTAGTGCTGCGTAATATTTTGCCACTCGATGGCCCGCCCTCGTGGTCACAGCTCATCATCGGCTTGATCGTCAGTGTTATCAGCACCATTATTTTTGGCATGGTCTTTAGCATGTTGATTGAATTTTTAGGATTCCGACTCTTTCGTGGGCAATCGCGGTTAGCGCCGATTATTGCCACACTTGGGTTGTCATTCATGCTTTACCAATTGGCGCTGGTGTGGCGCAAATTACTGCCAACCTTTAGCGCTGGTGAACACCGCAGTGTGCCGGGCGTAGACGAATTGCCGCGCGATGTCGTACCGCATGTTTTTCCACAGCTTGATGTTTTTCAGGCCTTGGGGATCAACACGACGTCGCGTTTTGATATCAAAGATTTGTTTATCATCGTCTGCGCCCCCATCGCGGCCTATTTGGTGCATTTGTTGCTCAATCACACAAAAATTGGTCGCTCAATTCGAGCCTGCGCCCAAAACAGCTTGGCAGCCCAAATGGTCGGGGTGAATTTAAATGGCGCAATCCGAGCCGCCTTTGCCATTGGTGGGGCGTTGGCAGGCATTGCGGCTTTCATTTTTGCCATTACTGTTGAGCGCCCAGTGGCAAACCATGGGGCGCAAAGCGGTCTCATTGCATTTACAGCTGCCATTTTGGGGGGCATCGGCAACCCAATTGGCGCATTGGCAAGCGGCATGCTCATCGGCATGTTCGCAGCATTTAGCGACTATTTGCTTGATGGACGCTGGACACCTGCGTTAATCTATCTGTTGCTGGTGGGATTGCTCATGTGGCGACCCAGTGGCCTTAGCCCAGAGGAGCGCGTAAGTGACCTAAGCCAACAAACAAGCGATGTCGTCGTATTAAACGCTACCCGTGCCAGTGCCGCTTTGCGGCCCAGTGCAATCTTGATCAACTTAGTGCCGCTTGCGCTTTTATACCCCCTCATCGTCCCCCTCATCGGCGAGTATTACTTACCCGTCGTCAATAGCTTTCTAATTTATGTGGTTTTGGCCTTAGGCTTAACCATTTTGTTAGGCTTTGCTGGGGTTTTAGATGTGGGTTATGCATTAAATTTTGCGATTGGGGCTTATATCATGGCTTATATGACTGGGCCAGCAATGGCATGGCGCGATCAGCTACTGGGTTTTGTGCCCGATGGTCTAATCGTTTTCCCAGTCATCATCCTCATCACGGGGTGTTTGGGCATAGTAAAAGGCTGGATTACGTCACGAATGCGTATCGATTATCTTGCCATTGCCACCTTAGCACTTAGTTTAATGATGCGTGACATCCTTAAAAATAGTGGCGCTGGTGGCGTTGGTGGATTTAGTGCCATCCCGCCGCCCACTTTATTCGGGGTTCACTTTAATAACTTTACCATGCAATATTTATTAGTGCTTGGTTTAGTCGCAATTATTGTGATCGGAAGCTATCGTTTATTAAATTCGCGCACTGGTCGTGCAATGGCAGCAATGCGTGAAGATGAATATGCGGCACAAAGTTCGGGCGTTAATGTCGCCTTTTACAAATCAGTCTCATTTTTTATCGGCGATTCCATCGCAGGGTTAGCAGGGGGCTTATATGCCTCGATGCTAAGTTTTGCTGAACCGGGGTTAGCTGATTTTCAAGTATCGGTAATGGTATTAAGTATGGTGGCGATTGGTGGGATTGGAAATATTACAGGCGCAGTGTTTGGTGTCTTTAGCATTATGGGTCTCGACCGTATCGTTATTCCATTTATACAAAGCCTAATGGGTGAACAGCCATTTGTGCAATTTACATTGCGTGAACTTAACTTTTTGCTCTTTGGGCTTGCGCTTTACTTTTCGGTATTTGTCAGTCGAAGATTTAAATCAAAAACTGAAAATTAAAATCAAGCAATAATTAGTCTAAATATTACTATTTTGACAAAATAAACCAATTAATTAAATGCCCGTTGTGGGTATTAAACAGGACGGTAAATAATTACATGGCACAAGAGGTTTTACTAGAAGCAAAAGGCGTTACCAAGCGCTTTGGCGGTCTAACCGCAGTTAACAAAGTCGATTTTGTGATCTATAAAGGCATGATCGCTGGATTGATTGGCCCAAACGGCGCCGGCAAAACAACTTTTTTTAACAATATGACAGGCCTTTATACCCCGACCGAAGGCGATTTTATTTTTAATGGCAAACCCATTACAGGTCTCAAGCCTCACATTATTCAAGATCGCGGCATTAGCCGCACCTTCCAAAACATTCGCTTGTTTGGGCAATTAAGCGCACTTGAAAACGTATTGGTCGGGATGCACACTCGTCTTAATGGCACTGTCTTCGAAGCATTCTTTCGCCCCAAGCGAGTTATTCATGAAGAAAAACGCGCCCGCGAAAAAGCCTTAGATCTGCTCGACTTTGTTGGCTTGGGCCGCGATAGCGCCGAAATGGCGGCGCGAAACCTCCCTTATGGTTTTCAGCGTCGGCTCGAAATCGCCCGCGCCTTGGCATCTGACCCCAAATTGTTGTTGTTAGATGAACCAACCGCCGGAATGAACCCACAAGAAAAGAAGGAGTTAACCGAGTTGGTCGATCATTTGCGCAAAGAGTTGGGCGTGACTGTGTTATTGATCGAGCATGACATGAAAGTCGTGATGGGTATTAGCGACCGTGTGAGTGTGTTAGATCATGGCGAAAAAATCGCTGAGGGCTTACCCAAGGTTGTGCAAGCCAACCCCAAAGTGATTGAAGCTTATCTTGGCACAGGGGCCGCTGCCGAAGGCGCCTAAACCTCTTTATGATTTAAGATTTAAGGCAGACGATTTTGAGTTCAAGCTCAACATCAAAAATCGCAAATCTAAAATCTAAAATCTAAAATCAAATTATGGCAATATTAGAACTCAAAAACGTCCATACCTATTATGGCAATATTCATGCGCTCAAAGGCATTAATTTAACCGTTGAAGAAGGTGAAGTGGTTACGCTGATCGGATCAAACGGGGCTGGCAAAACCACAACCTTACGCACCATTCAAGGCTTGTTAAAACCCCGCGAAGGGTCGATCAAGCTGAACGGCGAAGAATTGACAAAACTCCCGCCCCACGATGTTGTTAAACGCGGTGTCAGCCAATCACCCGAAGGTCGTTTGGTCTTCCCACGCATGAGCGTTAAAGAAAACCTCGAAATGGGGGCGTTTCAGCGCAATGACAAAGATGGCATTGCCGCAGATATGGAAAAAGTGTTTGGGCTTTTTCCACGTATGAAAGAACGTATCAACCAACGGGCTGGGACGTTGTCGGGTGGTGAACAGCAAATGTTGGCAATGGGTCGCGCACTCATGGCAAAACCGCGCGTGCTTTTGCTCGATGAGCCATCCATGGGTCTGGCTCCCATTCTTGTAGACTTGATCTTCGACATCATCCGCGAATTGCACCACCAAAAAACAACCATTTTATTGGTTGAACAAAATGCGCGTATCGCGCTCAGCGTGGCAGATCGTGGCTATGTGCTTGAAACCGGCGAGATTGTATTGAGCGGAAATGCCAAAGATTTGGCTCATAACCCAGAAGTCGAAGCCGCCTATTTGGGCGGCAAAGCTCATTAACGAACCTCAAAAAAGCGAAGAACGTAAAGTAAATTTACGCCGAACTCATGATCGCTATATGTTGGGAGGGGCAAAGCCCTCCCAACATATAGCGATCATGAGTTCGGCGTTATGTTTTTCAGGCGAACTGTTGTTTCTTTACTGGCGACCAATTTGGCCAAATATTTTCACTGCGTTCAATCCAATCTTTCGCCGCTTGGGCTGGGGTTTGTTTGGCTAAATCAATGGCCGCCATCATCTCAATTTAATCTGTGTCAGCATCTTGAAAATTCTTGAAAAACTGATAGACATCTCATCCATAAACTTATCACATTATTCGGTAAATTTGGTCAGCTTTACAGACGTAAACCGATGGCTATAGTGAACAGAATGAGGGGTCCAGAAATAGAATAAGAATAGTTGCTTTTTGTTATAAGCCTCCTGCAACAATTGCAATTGGGCTTCTTCTGCGCCAACCACCTCTACCCGATAATCTAATTTTGATTCAATGAGTTGCTTTGCCACATGTACATTCGCAGTCGCAGCACTCCAAGGATTATCAGTAGTATAAATAGTATGAATGACTGGTTTCGCCATTGTGCCCTTAGTGGCAATGGTCGTAGCACGCAGCATAGCAGTCAGTTTCGGCACATCTACAGGCTTAGGCACTTCAGTTGGCTTAACCGTCGCAGTTGGGGCAGGTGCGGGCGTATTGATAGGTTTAGACACATCTGTTGGTTTTGGGGTATCAGTCGGTTTAGGTATTACAGCTGGCGCAGGTGGTGTGACCAAGAATTGACCATAAGCTGCCAATGGCAAACCAGCAAAAGATGCAATCAATAAAAATTTTCGACGCGTAAGCATGTAATTTTCTATATAATTAAATATATAATTTTATATATTTTTATTGTATGTTTTTTTACTATTTTCACCCCCATCTTTAGAATGAAATTCAAAATACAATCATTTATACTTTGTGTGCATCTTCCGAATAAACAGCGGCAATTTAAAAAGGCGTCATGCCAAAATCACTATATCTACAGCCTTGTATGGCTACAAATATAGTGGTTGCGATAAAAATATGGTTGCTACTCATTATTAAGAAGACATTTTTACACCAAAAAAATAACTCTCAACTACATTTACCATGATCTCGTTTAATTTTCAGCGGGCTTACCCGAATAACACCCCACACCCCGAAAACGGGTTATGGTTTGCACTCAATGACAAAGGCATGTTGGTCATTCACCACGAGACCGAAACCATCTTGCCACATGGCCAAACCCCACTACCACATCTACCACGCACAGACCAAACCTTATTTTTAGGCTATTTGGGTGATGTGCCATGTTTCGCCTGTCACATCGCCAACGATTTAGAATTGCCCAGCACAACCCGACTGCTTGGGCTACGCGATCTTTATGGGCGTGTGCCCGAAGCGCAGCACGCTGTTGCTGGTTACGCATCACAATTATTACTGTGGCAGCGCAACAGCAACTATTGCTCAACTTGTGGGCAAGCGCTAACCCAAATTTTGGGCGAATGGGGCAAACGTTGCCACAATTGCAAGCGCGATGTCTATCCACCCGTCAGCCCATGCACCATCACCCTCATTCACGATGGCGACCGTGTTTTATTAACCCATAAAGCGGGTTGGGGCAACCGCTATGGATTGGTGGCAGGTTTTGTTGAGCCGGGCGAATCGCTAGAAGATTGTTTGCGCCGTGAAGTTCAAGAAGAAGTGGGAGCAACCGTAAGCGACATTACTTATTTCAGCAGCCAACCTTGGCCTTACCCACACCAACTCATGCTTGGCTTTTTTGCCCGTTATACGGGGGGCGAGTTAAAACTCGACCTCAACGAACTCGACGAAGCACGTTGGACAACCCGCGCTGAAATTAGTAAGGGTATTGTCGGTATTCCACCTAAATTAAGCATTGCTCGCCAATTGATTGACCACTGGATGGCAAAATAATTACAAATTACAGATAACAGATTACCTTAACAATGTCACATTCGCAAATTAGAACTTGTTTTCGCCAATTTCACTATATCTACCCATGCCTATGGCATGGTGTAGGTATAGTGAAATTGACATATGTCTTGCTTCGTCTAACATTGTCAAGTTAATTCAAATCCGTAATGTGTAATTCGTAATTCGTAATTTAATGTCCTATATCCAATCTCTCCGTCGTGCTTTTGACATTTTAACTGCTGTTGCATCAAACACCGATGGCGTCAGTTTAACTGAAATTGCCATTCGAGTAGACCTACCAAAAAGCACAGTATCACGCATGTTAAGCACCTTGGCCGCCTTGGGAGCAGTAGAGAAATTAGGCGGACGGGAAGGATTTCGCATTGGGCCATCGATTGTATCAATGGCGGCACACATTGGCATGCCATTCAGCCTGATCGCCATTGCCCGCCCCTATTTACAACAACTTGCACAAGCATCAGGCGAGACCCTAACGTTGTGTGTACCCGATGGCGACATGGCGCATTATATTGACCAAGCCAACAGCCCTAGATTTTTTCAATTGCGAGATTGGAGCGGCACTCGCTTGCCGTTACATGTATCACCCGATGGCAAATTATATTTGGCCTATCAACCCGAAGCCATGATCGAGGCGTATCTCCAACGCCCAATGCAGTTATTTACCTCAACGACCATCAGCACCGCCCGTGCCATGCAGCGAGAACTCAGCAAAATTCGCAAACAGGGCTATGCATGGGACAATGGTGAATATAACGCCGAATTAATTGGTGTCGCAGCACCCATTTTTGACGAAGCCAGCAAAATAATTGCATCCGTTTGCATGTTTGGCCCTTCGCATCGTTTCCCAGCCCCAGCCAAAGCCACAGCACTTATTCAACAAACAGTCGAGGTGGCAAATTTAATCGGGGCCAAATGTCGATCATTGGTGGTGAGGTCGGCGACCATAGCTTAGTGCGAAAATTTATTAATTACAGCCTAATTAGTGCATCAGCCAATCTCGTATAATCTCATTGACTAGCCGTGCTCGCCAAACACCTTAACACCCTCGAACTGCCCAAAATTTTAGAGCAGCTTGCCAAAGAATGCAGCTTTAGCGCTAGCATTGAGTTGGCCCACGCCTTGCAACCCAGCACACACCCGACTGAAGTAAACCGAAAACTAGACGAAACCAGCGAGGCTCGCCAAGCATTACAAACCAACGACACCTTAGGCATTGACGGGGCACGCGATATTCGCGACATGATTATGCGGGCCGGACGCGGCGGCATGATGGAGCCAAGCGAATTGCTGGATGTGCGTGAAACCTTGCACAGCGCCCGCAATGTGCAACGCGCCATCACGCGCTATGCCGATATTTACCCACGCCTCAATGAAATCGTTGAGTTGATCGAGCCACAGGTTGAGTTGGTTGAAAACATCGCCCGCTGTATCGATGATCGCGGCGAGGTGCGTGATAACGCATCGCCCGAATTGCGAAAAATACGAGTCGAAGTGCGCATCGCCCACGATCGCTTACTACAAAAATTACAAAATATTCTTGGCAGCAGCAGCACTTATTTACAAGAGGCAATCATTACCCAACGCAATGGGCGCTATGTCATTCCAATCAAATCCGATTTTAAAGGGCGGGTGGCAGGCGTTGTGCATGACCAAAGTGCCAGTGGGCTAACGGTGTTTATCGAGCCACTCGCCACTTTAGAATTGAATAACACTTGGCGCGAATTACAGTTGGCTGAACAACATGAAATTCGGCGTATTTTGATTACACTATCAAATCAAGTCGGCAGTCAGCGCGATTCAATTTTAAGAACAGTGGAGCAATTGTCGCTATTTGACCTTGCGCTCGCCAAAGCCAAATATGCCGACCGGCTTCATGCAACCCCAGCCAATGTACGCAAAAACGATCACGTAAAAAATACAGACACCGCCCAATTTTCAATCATTCAAGCCCGCCACCCCTTGCTTGACCCAGAAACTGTTGTGCCAATCGACATTACACTCAATGCCACAACCCACATTTTGGTAATTACCGGCCCCAACACTGGCGGCAAAACAGTGGCAATGAAAACGGTGGGGCTATTGGCAATGATGACGCAATGTGGGTTACATATTCCAGTCGAATCTGCCATTCTGCCTATTTTTAATGCGGTTTATGCCGATATCGGCGATGCCCAAAGTATAGAACAGAGCTTATCAACCTTTAGCGCCCATTTAACCAATTTAGTTTCATTTTTAGACAAAGTTGATGCAACTTCGTTGGTATTAATGGATGAACTGGGATCGGGCACGGACCCACACGAAGGGGCGGCTTTGGCACGGGCAACGCTCGATTATTTGCTGCGCTCACAAGCCATTTGTGTGGTTGCCACCCATTATGCCGAGCTTAAATCTTGGGCGGCGGTAACCGAAGGGGTAAGCAACGCCAATGTCGCCTTTGATCTCAAAACCCTGCGCCCGCTCTACAAACTTACCATCGGCTTGCCCGGCAAATCAAATGCCTTTGCCATTGCACAACGCTTAGGGCTGCCACAAGCCATTCTCGATGATGCCCAGCAGCACCTGACCGGTGAACATATGCGGGCAGAAGATATGCTAGCTGAAATCGAGAAAATGCGCCGCCAAACCGAAGCCGCCCGCAACGCAGCCCGCCGCGCTGAACGGGTGGCCGAAGACAACGCCGACAAATTGCGTATTCAATTACGCAAGATCGATGAAGAACGCCAACGGGTGTTATCACAAGCCCGTGACGATGCCGAAAAAGAAATTGAGTTGCTAAAATCGGAAGTGCGGCGATTGCGTGGGCGCGTGGTGGCCGCTGGAGAATCGCTTGATGAAGTGCGTGAGATTGAGCGTGAATTAAGCTCGACCCAAGATTTCGCGGAAGAAGAGCGCAAAATACGCGAAGTGGTAGCAACACTGCGAAATGAAGAACCGCGAAATAAGAGCCAAGAACCAAGAACTAAGAACCAAGAAGATAAAGATGAGCTTGGAATAAATCTGGCAGGCAAATCTAAAATCCAAAATCCAAAATCCAAAATCAGTATGGGTGACACGGTGCGGGTTAAGGCGCTCGATTCACTGGCAACCATTACGAATATAAGCGATGATAGCGCCGAGGTGCAAATTGGGCGCATGAGGATGAAAGTGAAACTAAGGGATGTTGAACGCGCCAAAGCCCCCGATATCGGCCCAATCGACAACAGCAGCAAATATGAGCGCGGACATGTCGAGCCATCTCCCGGTATGGAGTTGGATATGCGCGGGATGATGAGCGAAGAGGGTGTTGAGCGGGTGCAAGATTATCTTGATCGCGCTTCACGCGCTGGGTTGCCATTTGTGCGCATTATTCATGGCAAAGGCACCGGCGCATTGCGTCGCGCCGTGCGCGAATCGATCAAAGATCATTCAGCCGTTAAATCATTTGAGACCGGTTTAGATGGCGAAGGCGGCGATGGCGTGACGGTAGTCAAGCTGCATGCCAATGGCTAATTTACTACTTTGAGTAAACCTCAGTGAAAACATATTTTTTGCCGATTCCACGATATCCGCCCCTATCAAGGGCAGAGGCGGATATCGTGGAATCGGCATACATCTTTTTTAATTTGAAATTGTCAAGCTAGAGGAAATTTTTAAAGCACCTTCTTTGTGCTATACACCTCAAATTCCCACAACGAGTAACCCGCCTTGGGGCCACCTTGGCTCATCATTAAGCGCACATAACGACCAATGCCCGATAAGCCAGTCAAGTCATCAATGCCACCATCGCCATTACCCGTGCTATATACCGTCTTCCAATTACGCTCGTTATACTCAGACATGGGTGGTTTTACTGACCTCAGGCAAATAATTTCCCCCGCCAGTCGCATCTAAACGACCATCATCAAGCAAGGTCGTGCCAGTACAAAACATATCTTGCACAGTGCTAGGGGTATTAATATTCGAATTATCGGCAGGATTAAAAACAGTGGAAATCGTAGATAGATCGCCTCACAAAAACAAATTATTTCGAGTTATCTAAATAAACCTTGCAACTCTCTGAAAAAAGCTTTTACACCTTTGGAACTTGTAGCATAAGTATACCGATATCCAGCCAAATTAGGCATTACTATTATCAAATGATAGACATTACGTTTTAGATATTTTTCAAGCAAAATCAGCTTACACATAACAAAAAAGTCGTTTAACAAAAGCGGTATCATGACACCCGAATGACCTCATCTCCATTGTCACATTTATTAGATGGCCTAAATGCTGGCCAAAGCCAAGCGGTGCAGGCCAAAGATGGCCCTACCCTTGTCATTGCTGGCCCCGGCAGCGGCAAAACCCGCGTGCTAACCAACCGCGTGGCTTATCTCATCGAGGCGCGTCGCGTGCTCCCTTATCGCATCATGGCGGTGACATTTACCAACAAAGCCGCCCGCGAAATGCGTGACCGACTTGGACATATTGTCGGCGAAGCCCAAGTAAAAGAAGTGGCGATGGGCACATTTCACAGCATTTGTGGGCGGCTCATTCGCCGTGATGCGCCTTTGGTTGGGCTTGACCGCAATTTTGTCATTTATGACAGCGATGACCAATTGGCTGTGGTTAAAAATGTGTTGGCCGAACTGAATATTGATGACAAAAAATATAAGCCAGCCGCCTTACATGCCCGTATTAGCAACGCAAAAAATGAATTGCTAACGCCAGAGCTATTTCAGGCTCAATCTTATTTTGATGAAATTGCCAAACGTGTTTATGCCCGTTATCAACAAATTTTGCGTACCAATAACGCAGTAGATTTTGACGATTTGTTGATGGAAAGCGTGATGCTGTTACGTAATAACCCGCCGGTGTTAGAGCGTATGCAAGAGCGGTATTTACATGTGTTGGTAGACGAATTTCAAGACACCAATATTGCCCAATATGAGCTGGCCCGCTTAATTTCGGGTAAATATCGTAATCTGTTTTGTGTGGGCGACCCCGATCAAGGCATTTATTCTTGGCGCGGGGCCGATTATCGCAATTTGCTCAAACTGCGTGACGAATACCCTGACCTGAATGTAATTCCGCTCGACCAAAATTACCGCAGCACCCAAACCGTGCTCGATGCTGCCATGTCGGTCATCAAGCGCAACCCCAACCGTCAACATATTGAGCTATTTACCCAACGCGGCAAAGGGCCAAAAATTGTGCTGCGTGAAATGTTTAACGAAGCCGAAGAAGCCCAATATGCCGTCGATACCATCAATGAATTGGTGCGGCAAAAAGCTGCATCGTTGGGCGAAATTGCGGTGATGTATCGCACCAATGCCCAATCACGCGCAGTGGAAGATGCCTTTGTAAGGGCCAAAATGCCTTATCGTTTGGTGGGCGGCACGCGCTTTTATGGGCGCAAAGAAATTCGTGACTCATTGGCCTACCTGCGCATTGTCAACAACCCCGCCGATACCGTTAGCCTGCGGCGTATTATCAATACCCCGACACGCGGTATTGGTGACAAAGGCTTTGAACAGCTCGAAACTGCGGCGAGGCAACATGGGGTGGGCTGTCTCGATGCCATTCGCCGTGAATTGGTGACTGGACGCGGGGCAAAAGCCTTGGCCGAATTTGGTGAAATGTGGGCCAAATGGCTGGTGCTGCGCGATGAGCTAAATGTCAGCCAGCTATTTGACCGCATTGTGCGCGATATTGGCTACCGCGAACATTTATTAGATGGCAGCAGCGAAGGCGAAGACCGCTGGGCCAACGTGATGGAATTACGCAATGTGGCAGCTGAGGCCGGTGACACTTTGTTGGCTGAATTTTTGGCCGAGTTAGCACTAGTAAGTGAATTAGATGGCCTTGAAGAAACGGTGAACGCCCCCACTCTGCTCACTTTACATGCGGCTAAAGGCTTGGAGTATCGCGTGGTATTTATTTTAGGGTTAGATGAAGGTGTTTTACCGCATAGCCGCAGCCTAGAAGACCCCGAACAATTAGCCGAAGAACGGCGTTTAATGTATGTCGGCATTACTCGCGCCAAAGAACGGCTCTATTTATTGCGGGCGTTTCGACGCGGGCAATGGGGCATTAGCGATGCCACCGAGCCATCACGGTTTTTGGCCGATTTACCCGCCGCACTGGTCGATGGGGTGGTAAAAAAGCCAAGCCAAGCCGCCCAATCAATGGCAACATGGGGCAACTCAAACCACACAAGCAGCCCCATTCCCATGAAGCCAACAAGCACACCGACCAATTCATTTGCCGAGCAAACTGAGTTTAAGCCGGGCGACCGTGTCTTGCACCCATCGTTTGGCGAGGGTTTGGTGCTACGCAGCATTCGTTTGCGCAATGATGAAGAAGTGGATGTGGTATTTGGTGTGCAAAAGAAAAGATTATCTGCGACAATTAGCGGACTAAAAAAAATAAAAGTGTAGCAAAACGTGCGCATCGAAAATATACTTCAAGCTTCCTATTGGTTTACAACGCCAACGCCTGATCTATCACCACTGGTGAATGGTCTTTTGGTCGGGTTGGCTGGGCTATGGTGCATTCTGCATGTGGTTTGGGGACGAATGGGTTGGCGGCGCTGGGTCAATATCGTGGCTGGGTTATTATTTGCCAGCTCAGTATTTGCGCGTGTGGTTAATATCCCTATTTTAGAGTTGCGTGGCTGGTGGTTGCTGTCAATCTTGGCCATTTTGCTGAGTTATGTTGGGTCATGGCTCATCTTACTGCTAAGATTACTCTTTATATGGGTGATTAAACCCTTAGCCAACAAATTAACCCACCCCATTGCCACATTAGCTTTGGCAACAGCCGTTATAACAGGCACATTTGGCTGGGCAGCGTGGACCGGCTGGACCTTGCGTACACATGGCGTGACAGGTAGCGACCCATATGCTTATGCGCAAATGGGTGTAGATTTGGTTACAAAAGGCACGGTTTATCACGCATTCCCATTGGTGCGCATCACGCATGATCTCAGTATCGACGCGCCGATGGTAAATTCATACCCTGTTACCCATGTCGGGTATCGTTTGCCTACTGATGTGCGGCGTATTTCGACCACTGTATGGCCGCCCGGTTATGCAGTTATCACGGGCTTGGCTTATTTATTAATGGGCGAAGTTGGGCTTTATTTGGTCACACCTTTTGTCGGGCTACTATCGTTAATTGTGATTGGCATGCTCACTTATCTGCTGGTGGGCATTTTTAAAATTGGGCGTTGGACTTTGGCTTTGCGTGAACCTGAAATTGGGCAATTAAGCGACCCAATGCCCCACCACGAATGGAATTTGCCAGACCCAACGCAATTGTTAGGGGCTGCGGTTGCCATATTCATTTCTGCCACTTCATATCAACAAGTTGAATGGCAGATGACCCCAATGGCAGATCTTGCCGCCCAATTGGTATCGCTGCTTGCATTATTACTCGCATTTAATGCTGAGCGGACATCGCATATTGAACAAAAACAAGCAGCCCAAGCCGCGACACAACGGGGGCGTAACCGCAAGCCCCCCACCCCACTTTTTAAATTAAGGTCTTTACATTTGGCGCTACTCAGCGGCTTATGCTTGGGCTTGGCTTTTTCTATTCGCTACACGCAAGTGCTCATTGCGCCCGCGCTCGCCATTGCACTATGGCAGCGGAACAAACCCATACTGTCATTTCGCCGCGTACTTATTTGCGCCATTAGTGCCTTTATCGCCATTATTCCGCTTCTCATCTATCACACCACTGCATTTGGTGCACCTTGGCATACGGGTTCAGACGAATTAAGCAATTTCTCAATCAGTCGGTTCCCTGAAACTGTCGAACGTTTTTTCGGCGAGTTAAATTCACACCGTGAATTTGGTTACTTATGGCTACTGATGTTAATTGGCAGCTTGGTGCTGGCGTGGCGTAATATTAGACATTTTGCTGCGCTGGTGTTTTACGTACTGCCCTTATTAATATTACATCTTTTCTACGATTATTTACGTCCACGTGATCTATTGTCGATCTTCCCGATTGGGGCCGCACTCACGGCCTTGGGGTTTGTGACCCTCTATTCACTACGCTGGCGCGTATTACGTATCGCCGCTGTCTTACTTGTAGCGACCCTATTGCTTGGGCGCTCAAGCCAAACCTTGGCCTTGCCCGTCACCCGAGCATTTGGGGCATTTGGCTATTTGGTGACCGAACAACGCGCCTCATTCGAGCATATACGGCTCAATACCCCCGCCAACGCCATCATTGCCTGCTCGCTTAATAGCGGTGCCGTTGATTTACATTCACAACGCCAAACCGTTCGCCCGGCTTCATGGAGCGCCCCAGAATTAATTACTTTTATGCGAGCCGTTAAAGCCGAAGGCCACCCCGTTTATTTATTGTTTGATGGTGATGAATTGAAAGGCACTATTGACACGCTGCAATTTAATTTCCGCCTCACCGAGATTAGGCGCTTCGATATCCCCTACTATTTTTATGGTGGCGGGTCAGAAAATCGCAAAGTGCCGCTTTATCGGTTAGATTAAACTTGACACGTATATTCAGTATCATCTCAATAATTCGGGGGAAACCCCAAAGATGCAATACTAAAACCACTATATGACCATTGAAGTTAGGGGCTTTGTCCCTAACTTCAATGGTCATATAGTGATTTTGGCGAAAAATAGTTTTATTTCCTCCAAATTTTTGAGATGATACTATGTTCAAACAACAAAATAAAATCACATGTAACGTTGAAGTCACTATATGACCTTGGTAACAGGGTCGTTACCATCGCTAAAAGCTTATGGATATACAACACACTCTTTAATTTCAACAACAATTGAGATATTGCTTTATCATTTTTTTATTATAATTCTAAGTGACACGCTATACTTGATTGTTGAAATTTAAAGATGATTAACTCACGGTTCAAAAAAATCCTATTGACTGCTGTGCCGCTTGCCATTACCTTATGGCCCAGCGTCACATTTAACACCCAAGCCCAGCCCAACACACCCAATGCATCACCCCAACACACCGAGGTTTGTAACGGCGGCAAATGTTTTACCATGCGCATGTATGCCAGCACCAAAAAAACTTGCGGGGTCACCGACACACTGTATGTCACCAGTGATACGCCAGTTTATTTTTGTTATATCGGGCGCAATGGCAGTATTGACCCAGTGACAATGACACCGCAAACCCTGATCAGCAACGCCACCGGCACACGCCGAACCGTGTTTAGCGATCTGGGTGTTTACCTAAACAATGGCGACGAATACGAATATGTTGATCCAACGCCTTATACTTTCGCCAGCACATCAATTATTGAATCAGAGTGGACAACGCGCTTCTCTCATTACCAATTGACCGCTTACGAATCGGCAACGGTAAATATTGTAGCGGCTAGCCCAACACCTGTGCCGCCAACCGCAACCCGATTGCCACCTACGCCCACTGATACGCCAGTTCCAACGCGCACTCCCACGCCCACCAGACAACCTAGCGCCACACCAACGAAATCGGCAGGCAATACCGCCACCGCCAACCCCACCACTAGCAGCGTACCCGCCCAGACCCGCACGCCGATACCAACCCCTATCGCCACCCAACCACCATCGCCCGATGCCAAGGTCGATGTCAGTCTATCAGTCGAGATGTTAAACACCAATGTAACCCCAGTTGTGGGGCGGCCTGTGGCTTATGCCATCAAAGTGACAAACCTGGGCAGTCGCCCCGCTTCGGCGATTACGCTAATAAGCGCATTGCCCGGCAACACCGCTTTTAAAGAAGTGCAACCCGGGCCGGGGTTTGAGTGTTTATCGGTGCCAGAAAACAATGCCTTGGGGGGGATCTTGAATTGCACCATCCCCACTGGGTTAGCCGCAAATTCCTACAGCATTGTTAATATCATTTTTGTGCCAACCCAACCCGGCAAATTGCACAACAGCATGAATATTGTGACCTTGAGCCAAGAGTCGAATGTTGATAATAATGCACTAGATTACGATATGACTGCGCTCGATACACAGCATATGTATTTGCCATTGGTCAAAAAATAATGGCAATTTAGAAAGACATAATCTATCATCTCAATAATTCAGGGTAAACCCCAACTATGCAATGCCAAACGCACTATATGACCATTGGAGTTAGGGGTTTTGCCCCTAACTCCAATGGTCATATAGTGCGTTTGGCGAAAAATAGTTTTATTTTCTCCGAATTTTTGAGAAGATACGATATCATGCCAAAATCACTATCCCATCATGCTTAAAAGCATGATGGGATAGTGATTTTGGCCCAAACTTGTTTTAACCTAAATTGTCAAGCGATGTTACTTAAACCGCCCTAAAAACCTCAGCTGGCAAATCAGAGCGCCATTCATCGTATTGCACTAATGACGCACCCATGTGGCCAATTTCATCACACGATTTAGCCGCCGAGCCACAACCGCCTGTGCAAATATAAATACCCTCGGCTAGACGATCAACATATGGGTAACCATGCGCAGTATAAGTATTGACACAAGGCTTTGATGCCCAACTTTTTACACGCAAGTCCGGCAAAACAGTTAGCAAAACCTCGCGCAATGCCGCGATTTCAGTCTCATTGCCAGCCCCATGAAACCAATCCCGAAAAGCTTGGGGGGTGTTCATGGTTGGCGGGCTAAAGGGCGACCCACCAATTTTGAAACACACCCGACCATCGGGGTAAGGCGTGGGCGGAGTGCTATAAAATGATTTAAGCAATGGGTGGCACTGTAAACGCCAAATCAGCGATGGGCAATTCGCCAGCCGTTGTTGTTCGGCTTCGTCCAATTCGGCCAAAACCACCGAATGTTGTTTGCAAATAAAATCAAGCTCACGTCCCAAAAATGGCTTTAATAAAAAATTAGTGTAGCCGTCCATACTCAGCAATACGCGCTGAGCCTGCAAGATTTGACCAGTCTGAGTTCTAACCTCAAATGCACCAGCTGCACCAGTAATCGCACGCACTTCCTCATAAATAAGCTTAGCCTCATTCAAAAAAGCACTCACTTGCTGCGCTGCCACCAGTTTACGCGGGTTTACAAACCCGGCTGCGCCTCCTTCATACAACGCCTCGGCCTTGTCAGCAAATTGTAAATAAGGGAATTGAGCGCTTAATTGCACTTGGTTGAGGCGAGTTAATTGCGCATTCAATTGCCGCCCAACTTTTTCGGCATTGCCCAGCGTATCGCCAGCTTCGGTCACATCGGGGCTAACGCGCAAATGCCCAACCGCATGATGAAAACGCACCCCGCTATGCTGCTCGATCTCGGCATAACGCGCAATTGATCGCTGTGCCAACATCCCCCACACCGAATCAGGGTCGGTAATACGCGTAATTCGTGCTTGATCATAATGGCTAGCAAACGCCCCTTGATGTGCCGCCCAATTATCGGGTTCGGCTGGGCCAATACCAATGACGCGCAAACCAGCAACGCTCAAATGGCGCAGTGCCGCCGAACCAATCATGCCAAGACCGACAACAGCAACATCATACGTTATCATTAATCTCCTAAATTGCCTTGGGCTGTGCCCAAACGCACTTCTTCGAGGGCATCTAATTGATCACGCAAGTCGCGCACTTGCTCATTGACCTCGCCTGCCAAATGGCTGTAATCAGCAATTTGGTTGGTCGATTGCCCTGCCAATGTTTGCGAATAAATGGTGCCGAGCGACGCAATCGTTAACTCAAGTTGTGTTTCGGCGTGGCGTGTGGTATTTTCCAATTTTTGCAAAGCCTCGAGTTGGCTACGACGGGCACTCAGGGTGCGTTCAATTTGCTCACGAATGCGTGCATCTGTTTCACCGACTAATTGAGCCTCTAGTTTTTTAATGGCATCTGGCACAGCGCGTAAATCTTGTTTTACCAATGGGTTACGTCGCAACACTGTCACCCGCTCAGCCATCGTTTCAACCTGTTTGGTCCATCCTGCAAACTGGTTGGCCAAGTCGGCCATACGTGCGCCATGGATGCCTTTACCGCTGGTAGCTTTGGCAATACGATTAATTTCTTGTTGATATGCGCGGGCTTGGCCGATATGATCAATTAGCTCTGGGTCAATTTTGACCACTTGTGATGATTGCCAGTCGGCTGTTTTTATATTGCCGCGCCGTTCAGCCCTAACAGTCTGCCGGTCAGTAGTGGGTTGCTCAAGGTTTTCTACTTGATTGGAGTGAGATTGCCCACCACCTAAAAATATACGTGATGCAATAATCATCTCTGGAATACACATTGCCATAATTGGAATAAATGACCAAGGAAATGGATTGCGATCGCCAATGCTGGTAACAATATTAAGCCCTAATAAAAAACCTTGAACAGCAATGAGCGGAGTAACCCGCTGCAAAAAAGTGCGCATATTTTCAGACATAATGTTTCAAGATATTATCGCACCAGAAAAGAAATTTAGACTCATTTCGTAGAATACCCCCCAAAACACAATGCCGAAGTAGGCTTTAAGTTTTCTCAAAGTTCTGCGCAATCATTATTAATACGTCTCAGCACAAATTTCACCTCAAAAAGTGATAACCGTGGCTATTTTGCACTATTTCCGCATACAATACGCAATATGATTAGCAATGACAGCCTGATTTGGAATTACAACCGGAATATGACGGTCTATGCCAATAACTATTTGGCAAATCTTACGCATGCCCATTCGCTGGTACAACCGCCCATCGAAGGCAATTGCATTAATTGGATCATAGGCCACATTGTGGCCTATCGTAATTATGGGCTCAAGATGTGTGGCTTAGCGCCTGTGGTGTCAGATGAAATCGTACATCGTTACGCCAAAGATTCTGCCGCAGTAAAAGGTGACGCACCCGATATTGCAAAATTTGAAGATTTGCGCAACGCCTACTTTACCGCACACGAGCGATTAATGGCCTATATTGCCCAAATGAGCGCCGAACAAGCCGCCGAGGTGATCAGCGCCGCCAGTTTTACCCAAGCCCGCGCCGAATTACTCACCACATTTTTGCGCCACGAGTCTTACCATTTAGGCCAACTCGAATGGCTGCGCGTTTGGGCGACCAATAGCCAGTAAGAAGTGGCAAGGGGCAAGAGGTAAAGCAGCAAAGTTACAAGTGCATTTTTTTACTAGTAACTTTGCTGCTTTGTCACTTTGCCCACTTTATCATGAGACGAATTACAACCAGTTGGTATTCTGACCGATTAATGGCCAATATGCCATTAGCAACATGGGGGCACGCCGGTGTTCCATTGTTGATGTTACCCACCGCCGCCGCCGATTACCTCGAATATGAGCGTTTTTTGATGATTGACTATATGAAAGGTTGGATCGACGCTGGGCGAGTGCGAATTTACTCGGTGAATAGTGTCAATCAACGCTCATTACTCAACCGCGATACCCCGCCCGATGCCAAAATTGAGCTAATTAAATGCTATAACAGCTATCTTACAGAAGAGGTCATGCCTCTGATTCGGCAAGACACCGGCAACCCAAACCCCATGCCATTGGTCATGGGCATCAGCCTTGGCGGTTACTTGGCAGCCAATCTCTTTTTTAAAAATTCAGATGTTTTTGGCGGGGCATTGCTGTATAGCGGCACCTACGACATCAAAAGCTATTTGAATGGCTATTACAGCGATGATGTCTATTTTAATAATCCAATGGATTATTTGCCAAACATGAACGACGAATACCATCTTTCGCGGCTACGACAAAAGCGTATTATTTTATTTACTGGGCAAGGTGATTATGAAGCACCAGACCGCACATGCGCTTTATCAAATGTGCTTAGCGTTAAAGGCATCAATCATTGGTTAGATATGTGGGGTTACGATGTAAATCATGACTGGCCTTGGTGGCGCAAAGCTATTGTGCATCATTTTACCGCCTTGTTTGGCAGGTTATAACTGCAACTACCGATCGTCTTACAAAAAAATGGGAATTAAAATAAATTTTTGCCAAAATCACTATCACTTGGGGTTCAGAAAGGGCTTTATCATTTCTAAACCCCAAGTGATAGTGATTTCGGCAATGCGTCTTTTGCAAACGCCGCAAATTATTACGAAGACTCATTTACACGCCGGAGTAACAAGGCCACAACCCCAAGCAACACAATTTCGGCAGCAAAAAAATAGGAATAGCGGCTAAACGTAGCACTGCGCAATAGGTCTAATATTGCACCCCAAATCATGGGCGCAAACCCAGCTGCTAGGCTAATTAGCACCCCATATAAAGTAAAAAATTGCGGGCCGCCAGCTCGATCACCAAACATATTCATTAACAAACGTGTGGATGGCGCTTCGAACACAGAGATAAAGAACCCATTGGCGACCAAAATCATAGGCACAATTAACACACCAAAGGAGATGATTTTAAGCGCCATCAGTAGCCATAACGCATAATAAATCACCCAACACAACAAAATCGCCCGCATAAACGGCTTACTACCCATACTATCTAAGCGTGGGCGAATGTAAAACAGCCCGATCATCGAGGCAATCGAAGCCCCCGCCGATAATAGCACCAAGCTACCATCTTGCAAGCCAATTTCTTCACGCGCAAATACAATTGAAAAGGTGTTACTTGAGGCAATCAAAATTTGCATTAACACCCCAAATAACGCAAAACGTCTAAAATTGCTATCTTTGAATAAATCGCGCCACCGCAATACTTCAAGCGCGGCTGGCGTATTTTCAGCTGTGCTCATCTCTTGCCCAGCACCAGTCAAATCGGGCACAAGCCGCAAAAAATGTAAACTAATTGCCCCCACAATAAAACTAAGCCCAAATAAAACGGCATAGGCAATTAACGAATGTTGCCCGTTTGTATCATTACGCGCCAAAATAATGCCCGACACCCCCAAAGCCGTTACGCTGGCAATGGCGCTATATAAACGCTCGCGGCTAAGATAATCACCCCGCAACGTGCGTGGCACTAATGCACTCATCAACGGCAACCATGTGCCCGCACCCAAACCGCGCACAAAGTTAAAGGTCATCATACAAGCGACCAACAAAGCAACGGTCAGCTCGCGGCTTGCCCACTGGGCAATAATCGGCATGACTGTAAGCCAAATCAAAGTAAGCACCCGCCCACCCCACCCGCGAAACATCAAATTGCGGTAGCCAATGCGCCGCGCTACGCTCGCCATTGGCATTTGTAAGGTAGATAAAAGCGGGGTTAATCCAGCAATAAGGCCCAGCACCGAGGCCGATGCACCGATTTCACGTGCAAACAAAATGAGTGGGCTGCCGAGGGCAATTTGAAATGACGCGGTATTAAGCGCCATAAACAAATAGGCGTATTTAATTTCTTTTGGCAGTGTTGATTGTTGCATCGCTTATACCGAGTCTCTTACAACCGTACCGCTATTATAGGACACGCTAATCTTTTGTTGCCGTTGGCTGAACGCTTGACTTAATACTAAAGATTAACGCCCTGCTCAACTTTGACACATATGGTCGTTGCTATGGCAGCAAAAATGGCGACAAAACCCGAAAACATTAGCCATGACGATTCGAGCGCCAAAGACACAAAGCTTTAGCGTGCCTTGCTATTGGTGCAAGAAAAGTGGGGACTGGTCGCCGTGCAAACACTGATGTATGAGCTGATGGGGTTTAATCAATTGAGGCGGCGTGCCAATTGCGTTATTAATAACACAACGCTATCACCGCCGGCTCAGCTTGCTAGAAGAAAATGGCCTTATCATCCGCGAGATCAATAGCACTATTTCTCCGTGCACAACCTACACATTAACCGAGCGGGGACGAGCGCTTAAGCCCATGTTAGATGCAATTGGCGACTGGGCCAATAGTCATATGCCCGATGCCAAACTGCAACAGCACGAAACAATTTGGCACTAGATGCATTCGTAATGCCAATCGGCTACCTCACCCCAAAAAACTGGGGCAAGGTAGTCGGTTGGCACAGGTATATTTTTTATAGCACAAAATCGCGTTACATCGCTATCATCTAAATACGTTCAAAGTAGCGTTTGCGTTCCCAATCGGTGACAAACATATCGTATTGCTTCTGTTCGGTGCGCCAATGATGCGCATAATGCTCGACCACATCCGCGCCAAAAGCTTGTTTAGCAAAAGCACTATTGGCAAAGCCATCAACCGCCTCGCCTAAAGTATAGGGCACCCGCGGCAAATGTTGCGCGGCATAAACATCACCTGAAAATATAGCGGGGGGATCAATTTTATTCTCAATGCCATCAAGCCCCGACGCTAAAGCGGCAGCATAGGCCAAATAAGGGTTGCAATCAGCACCTGGAATGCGGCTCTCGATACGCAAACTGCTGCCTTTACCCACAACACGAAAACCCGCTGTGCGATTGTCATAGCTCCATGCAATTCGGGTTGGCGCCCACGAGCCGTCTTCATAACGCTTATAGCTGTTAATGGTTGGGGCATAACACGGCATTAATTCGCGAGTATGCGCCATCCAGCCGCCTAAAAACCAACGAAATTCATCACTGCCCTTCACCGGCCCCAATTCTTGATTGCCGGCAAAAGCATTGCGGCCATTTTGCCAAAGGCTAAAATGAATGTGGGATGAAGAACCAGCCTGCCCACTATGTGGTTTTGCCATAAAGGTGACACTCACACCCAATTGTTCGGCAATTTCTTTGAACGCCTGTTTGTAAATAGTATGCCGATCGGCCATTGCTAGAGCTTCAGCATAGCGCACATTGACTTCATGTTGTCCAAGACCAAATTCGCCTTTGCTATTTTCAACCGGTATACCCGATGCAGCAAGATGGCGACGTGCAGATGCTGTGAATTTCTCTTCTCGGGTTCCCTGCAAAATATGATAGTCTTCTAAATACCAAGCGGCTGGGTTGAGGTTTGCATAGCCTTTTTGAGCAGCGCTTCGATACGATTCTTCATACAAATAATACTCAAGCTCAGAGGCCGCCATTGCCGTAAAGCCCATATCAGCGGCGCGTTGCAATTGCCGCCGCAAAATTGAGCGCGGGGCCACCGCTGCCAACTCATGATGCTCGCCATGCTCAACCTCGACATCACACAAAACCAATGCTGTGCGATCTAGCCAACTGGCGATGCGCAACGTTGAAAGATCAACCACCATATGAAAATCGCCATAGCCCAATTCCCAATTGGCAAATTTATACCCGGGAATAGGGGTCATCTCCATATCAACCGTCAATAAATAGTCGCAGCCGTGTGTGCCATGTGATGCCACATCACTTAAAAAGAAATCAACATCAAAACGTTTGCCAATTAAGCGCCCCATATGATCGGTGACGGCAACGACAACGGTATCAATTTCGCCACTATTGGCTTTGGCAGCCAACATTTCGATGGTAAGCATACCGCGTGGAGTGTTTTGAGCAGGTTGGGATGTGGTTAGGTGGTTTTGCATATTTATGAATTGAGGAAGCCATTCTTACTCGTAATGACCTCGGCTTGATAAAACAAGGATTTGCTCGTCGTTAACTTTATATACCAGGCGATGCTCGTCTGTAAT
>JAGWYZ010000272.1 GCA_018969115.1 Chloroflexota bacterium
CAAGAAAATACAGATTTATTCATGTATGATATAGTCTCTTAGTGTGAAGATCTAAGCAAATGTATAGAAGGGTTCGCCAACTTAAGGGGTTTTGACAAAGGCGATCAACGAAACAGTAAAAACAAAGGAGAAAAAAGAAGAAATGCAATTTACAACGATTAAACAAATAGCCATTGGGGCCACAGCGACCCTGTTGGCGCTATCAGCTTGTGGCACACCACCACCAGTTGAAGTGACTCGTGTGGTCGAAGTGACCCGCGTTGTGCAATCTGCAGCTGTGCCAGCCGCGGCTGCAGCTCCTGCCGTTGCCGCACCAGCAGGCAGTGGCACGACACTCAAGGCCATCCAAGCACGTGGTAAGCTCATATGTGGCGGCAATAACGCTGTGCCCGGATTTGGGTTTCTTGGCAAAGATGGTCAATTTGCCGGTTTAGATATTGATTTTTGCCGTGCAATTGCTGCCGCTATCTTTGGTGACCCATCAAAAGTAGAAATCAAACCCACTACCGCCACAAACCGTTTTACCATGTTGCAAACCGGCGAGATTGACGTGCTCATTCGCAATACCACTTATTCACTACAACGCGATACCGAATTGGGTGCTGACTTTACCGGCATTAATTTTTACGATGGTCAAGGCATGACTGTGCCCAAAGCCAGCAAAGCTAAAAAACTAGAAGATTTGAAAGACAAGACGATTTGTGTGCAAAAAGGCACTACCACCGAGCTAAACTTGGCCGACCAAATGGGTTTCAAAAAGACGGCTTACAAGCCACTCACTTTTGAAACTGCCGATGAAGTATGGGGGGCATATGAAGCCGAGCGTTGTGATGCCATCACGACCGACAAAAGCGGTTTGATCTCGCGCATGAGTTTGCTCAAAAAACCTGCTGACCATGAAATTATGGATGTAACCATGAGCAAAGAACCCTTGGGACCAATGGTGCGCCATGGCGACAACCAATGGGCCGACATCGTCCGTTGGACCCTATTTGCCACAATTGCAGCCGAAGAGTATGGCGTAAACAGCAAAAATGCCGATCAATTGTTGGCTGAGACCAAAGACCCCGAAATCCAGCGCTTATTGGGCAAAAATGGCGACATGGGCAAAAAGTTGGGCCTAGACAATACTTGGGCGCTTAACGTTATTAAAAAAGTAGGCAACTATGCCGAAATTTATGAGCGTAACTTAGGCCAAAGCACCCCAACCTATATTCCACGCGGCTACAATAGCCTTTACACCCAAGGTGGGTTGCTCTATTCTCCACCAGTCCGCTAAAAAATATCTTCTCAACAAACAGGGCGAGTTAAAAGACGCCATCCCGAAATCACTATTCCTTTATTCCGTATCAGGGATAGAGAAATAGTGATTTCGGTAAAAACCTGTTTTACTACGCGTTTATGACTTCACCCAATCGTCCTCCCTTTTACCGAGACGAACGTGTACAGCGAATATTGGGGCAAGTTATTTTTGTCCTATTCATTGTTATATTATTCGCATGGCTTGGCAACAACATGCTTACTGGGTTACGCCGTCAAGGTATTTCGCTAGGCCTCGATTTTCTAAATAACCGTGCTGGGTTTGATATTAGTGAAACCCGAATTGCTTATGACAGTGACAGCACGATGGGGCGTGCTTTTTTAGCCGGATTAATAAACACCATTTATGTCAGTATTCTTGGCATTATTTTGGCATCATTCGCGGGGCTAATCATCGGTATTGCCCAGCTCTCTGGCAATATTCTCATTCGCAACATTTTTCGCGGCTATGTTGAATTAATGCGCAATATGCCATTACTGGTTTATCTCATCTTTTTATATTTTGGTGTCTTTGTTGGCTTGCCCAAAATTAGTGAAGCCATGCAAATTGGCCCAACTCTGTGGAGTAACCGTGGCGTAGGGTTACCTTGGGTCATCAATGGACAATTAAGCATACCGGTTTTAGAAGGTCGAAATATCACGGGGGGCATTCTTGTTTCACCCGAATTTATGACTTTGCTACTGGGTTTAGTCAGTTATACCGCCGCCTTTATCGGCGAAATTGTGCGCACGGGTATTCAATCTGTTGGCAAAGGACAAATTGAAGCCGCAAAAGCATTGGGCTTGAGCACCTCTCAAACGCTGCGTCTTGTTGTTTTGCCACAAGCACTGCGGGTCATGATCCCTCCGCTCACCAGCACTTACCTCAACCTTACCAAAAATTCATCTTTAGCTGGGGCCGTCGCTTACCCCGACCTCGTTTCAAATGCCAATACGATTATTAATCAAACTGGCCGTGCCGTAGAGTCGATATTTATGGTCATGCTGATCTACCTTTCACTAAGCCTAATCACAAGCGCATTCATGAATTGGTATAACCATAAAGTAAGGTTGATTGAGCGATGACATCCAACACCGTTTTACCACCACCCAGCGAACGTATTGGCGCACTCAAATGGCTACGCGAAAATTTATTTAGCTCATGGTATAGCGCCTTACTCACTGCATTCGCAATTTGGCTCATTTATAGCATTAGCATACCCACTCTGCGTTGGGTCTTCACCGAGGCCCGTTGGGGGGTGATTAGCGCAAACTTGAGGCTGTTAATGGTCGGTCAGTATCCCGCCATCAAACCTAGCGCCGATTTCCCTACCGATCAAATTTGGCGTATTTATGCCTGTGGCATTTTATTGGTCATTTTGATCGTATTGTCTTTTTTTGGAAAACACGACAAACTCATTAAACGAATTGCCAGCATTGGCTGGGTTTCTTATATTCCGTTGTCTATCTTTATTGTTGCGGGTTTTACCTATAAAGATGGGGCATTGCCAAGCGTCCCAAGCAATCTCTGGGGCGGGCTGCTGCTCACATTATTACTTACGGCAGTCGGTATCATGGTCAGTTTTCCATTAGGGATCTTGTTAGCATTAGGCCGACGCAGCACCTTACCTGTCATTCGTTGGTTCTGCATGGCCTACATCGAGCTTATTCGTGGCGTGCCACTCATCACTGTGTTGTTTATGGCAAACCTAATGCTACCATTATTTTTGCCTGCCAACTGGTCCCCCAGTTCAATCATTCGGGCTATGGCAGGTGTGTCATTATTTAGCGCAGCCTATGTAGCTGAGAATGTGCGTGGCGGTCTACAAGCCATTAACAAAGGTCAATTTGAAGCCGCCTCGGCGCTGGGCATGAATTATTTCCAGTCGTTACGCTTCATTATTTTGCCGCAAGCCCTTAAATTGGTAGTACCGATCTTGGTTGGGCAATTTATTGGTTTGTTTAAAGATACCTCATTGGTGGCCATTGTTGGGCTATTCGATTTTCTCGGCATCGGAAATTCAATCAAAGCTCAACCCGAATTTGTCGGTACATCAAAAGAAGTTTATTTGTTTATTGCAGCCGTTTATTGGGGCTTGAGTTGGATTTTAGCGCGTTATGTCAAGCGCTATGAAATCAAAACATAAAAACGAGACTAAGAACAGCATAGAAATACAGGCTTGCTGCTTTGATTACCCCGTCTCAAGCTGCGCTTGAGACGGGGTAATCAAAGCGGAATTTCCTGAGTTTTACCCTTTCTTGGTATATCAGACAGCAAAACATCAACCTTACAAGTTAATCTCATGCAAGCTAAAAACGAGAAAAACACCGATATTATTATTTGCCGCGATGTGCATAAATGGTATGGCAATTATCATGCCCTGCGCGGTGTCTCTACTACTGTAAAAAAAGGCGAAGTACTGGTGCTGATGGGGCCATCAGGATCTGGCAAATCAACCTTTATCCGCACTATCAACCACCTTGAGCCTCACCAAAAAGGCCAAATTATTGTGGATGGGATCGAAATGGGCACCGATGTAAAAAATATCGAAAGCATTCGGCAGAATGTCGGTATGGTATTCCAACAATTCAACCTTTTTCCGCACCTCACCGTGCTTGAAAATATCATGCTTGCACCAGTTCAGGTAAAAAAGATGAAGCGAGAACGTGCCGAAGAAATTGCAATGGAATTACTCCATCGCGTGCGCATTCCCGAACAACGCGGCAAATTCCCCGGTCAATTATCGGGCGGGCAACAGCAACGGGTCGCCATCGCCCGCGCCCTTGCCATGCAACCGCAAATCATGCTTTTCGATGAACCAACATCAGCGCTTGACCCCGAAATGATTAAAGAAGTGCTCGAAACAATGATCGACCTTGCAAAAAGTGGCATGACCATGATCTGCGTGACGCATGAAATGGGATTTGCCCGCGCCGTCGCGCATCGGGTAGCGCTCATGGATGAGGGTAATATTGTCGAAGAAGGCACGCCGCGCGAGGTTTTTGAAAATCCACAAAACGACCGCACCAAGCTATTTTTGAGCCAAATCATGAAACACTAGCACTTGGGGCCTCCCCGCTGTTGGACACAAAAAACACCCTCTTTTCATTGAATAATTTTTTACCCGCAGCCAAAACCGAAAGCATCATCTTTGGAGCATGTCGCCCCGGCTACCCTAGTTTGCTTGTCAATGATCAATCCATTCAAGCATGGATTACATTTATGCAACAAGCACAGGTCAAACGGGTATGCTGCTTATTAAGTGCCGAGCAACTCGATTATTATGCAGGTTGCGCAACGCCACTACTCATGGCTTACCGTGCTGCATTTGGTGAAAAAAATATCTTACATGCCCCCATTGCCGATTACACCTTAGCCACCCCTGAATTATTAACCCAGCAAATTTTGCCATTTTTAGCAGCAGCACATGCTCAAAATGAGCGAGTTGTAGTGCATTGCTCGGCTGGCATCGGGCGAACAGGGCACGTGCTGGCGGCATGGTTGGTGACACAATATCAATTTAGCAATGCCGAAGCAATTGCCGCCGTTGCCGAAATGGGGCGCAACGCTTTAGAGTCCAGTGCAGATTTAAATCCGTTGCTCGATCAGGTTCGCAAACACAGTCATCACATCAATTAAAGCAGATACCGAGTTGATAAAAAATTTTACCAATTTCAGTATCTATCTCTCATAGCTACGCTGTGAGCTGTGAGAGATAGATACTGAAATCATCCCTTTATCTTTTTAGAATTTGTTCTAAGAAGGTGTTTCTTAAATCAATTTCCACTTTTTTGTCAGATGAAATCACTTGATTTGGTCAAATCAGGGAGCATATTTAGATAAAATGAACGCCAAAACAACCCTGAGAGGGTTATTTTGGCGAAAAATTGTTTTAAGAAACAGTGTCTAAGACAGTGTTTCTTAAAACAATTTTTCGCCGAAATCACTATCTCAGCGTTGTTATGGGGCGGCTTTGCCGCCCCATAACAACGCTGAGATAGTGATTTCGGCATTCGTTTTGTC
>JAGWYZ010000025.1 GCA_018969115.1 Chloroflexota bacterium
GCAGTCAATGTCAACGCAAATGATTTATTCATAAGATAAATTTATTATTACAACCTCACCTTAGAAGCGTTTTAATTTACAGCTAATCTATGTTGAGGGTTTGCATATACAAAATGCAGTCACAACATGCTTTATATTTTGAGGTATATTTAATGATGCATGGCTCAATCCGCACTTCCTCCTGTATCATCGGTTGCGCTGCCACAGGCATCATACGCACTCTATAATGCCAGCATCCTAGATATTTGGGGGGTGTTTAAGTTAGAACGCGCCTGTTTTGGTATAACCGATGGCTATGGTTTAGACACCTTATTTACGCTATTACTTACCCCACGTAATACACTGATTAAAGCAGTGTCAAATCGCAAATTAGTGGGCTTTGTAGCAGGTGAATTGGAATATCAGCACCGAGCCGGTTGGGTGATTACGATTGGGGTATTGCCCGATTATGCAGGACGTGGCATTGGCCGAGCATTACTTGAGGCTGCCGAACAACGGTTGTTTCAGGATGTGACACGGGTAAAATTAACCGTGCGCCATAGCAATGAACGCGCCATTAAACTGTATCAACGCAGCGGATATCATTGGATCGCCACCTACCAACATTATTATCATGATGGTGAAGATGGGTTAGTAATGGAAAAAACGTTATAGTATCGTTATAGTATAATGAAATCCTTCATGGTGCCTTTAGCTCAAAGGTGGAGCGCCTGATTGTGGATCAGGAGGTTGTGGGTTCGACCCCCATAAGGCACCCTAGTAAAAGTTTTTGCCGAAATCACTATCCTACATCACCGTAAGGAATAGAGGCATAGCAATTTTTGCAATATTTCTTTTTAATTATTGGCGTTTGAGCACTAAGCCATAGCGTTGGGGCAAAGAAATAGCACTTATTTTGCTATCTGTAACAGCAAATTGCATTGCGCCACCAATGCAAGCCTGATATGTGCCACTGAGTGCTGCCTCAACAGTAATATCGATCATAACCGAGCTATGCCCCGCATTTAACAACACGATAAAGACTTCCTCGCCCAAAGTGCGGGCATATGCAATCACATCGCCCTCTGCATATAACACCTTGAAATCACCCGTGCGTAGGGCTGGGTGGGCGTTGCGTAAGGCCACACATTGCTTAAACCATGCCAGCAACTTTTTATTCCATTGGTTTTCATCCCAAGGGAAAGAACGGCGTGAATCAGGGTCTTTGCCGCCCATGAGACCAATTTCATCACCATAATAGATGCTGGGTGTGCCCGAAAATGTCATCTGAAAGAGGGTTGCCAATTCAAGGGCGCTGACATCGCCTTTAGCAAATTGCAAATAACGCGCCGTGTCATGGCTGTCTAGCAAGTTAAGCTGGGCTTGCACAATATTGATGTCATACATGCTCAACATGCGTTTGACCTCATATGCAAACTGGGGGGCATTGAGCGAAATCGGGGACAGCCCTGTGCCTTCCGTCAGTGAGCCATCATATTGGCCGCGTGCAAAAAAGCCCAAACAGGCTTTGGTAAAAACATAATTCATTACGGCATCAAATTGGTCACCTTGTAGCCAACGATGTGCATCATGCCAAATTTCGCCAACGATATAAGCCTCGGGATTAACAGCTTTAACCCGCCGACGAAATTCTCGCCAAAAACTGTCGTCATTGATCTCGGCTGGTACATCGAGCCGCCAGCCATCCGCACCGGCTTTGATCCAATATTCAGCCACCTCAAAAATAAATTCACGCACAGCGGCGGTGTTGGTATTGAGTTTGGGCAAAGCTGGAATCCCCCACCAACAATCGTAGTTGGCTTTGTCATGATAGGCATTGACCGGAAAACCATGAAAATAAAACCAATCTAAATAAGGTGAGGCCTTTTCGTTTTCAAGCGCGTGGTTAAATTGATAAAACCCGCGACTGGCATGATTGAACACGCCATCAATCACAATGCGAATATCGCGGCGATGAGCCTGATCTAACAAGGTTTTAAAGGCCGTATTGCCCCCCAAGATGGGGTCAATTTGAAAATAATCTTGGGTGTGATAACGGTGGTTGGCGGTCGATTGAAAAACAGGCGTAAAGTAAATGGCGTTAATCCCCAATTCTTTTAAATAATCGAGATGTTCGACCACACCGAGTAAATCGCCACCTTTAAACCCATAGGTAGTTGGCGGGCTATCCCATTTTTCTAAATTGCTGGGCTTGGGTACTTGGGTTGACTTGGCGAAACGGTCAGGGAAAATTTGGTAAAAAACGGCGTGTTTAACCCATTCAGGGGTAATGGCTGGTGACATAGGTAAGGAATAGTGCGTCACGCGACATAATTCAGCATGAACGTGTTTTTAATTTCATACAAAGGTGCAAAAGCACAAATAAATTTTTGCATTTTTGTGCCTTTGCATAAAATGATTAAAATTTAAATTAGGTCTGACCAAGTGAAGTGTTTGCCAAATGGCATATCATGGCGCAAGGTTTTGCCAATGATTTTGTCTTCGTCATAGGGGAAGATGCCATCACGCGGAGCGGGGCGCAGGGCTTCGACATCGACAGCCGTGAGCACGGTGCCGGCGCTGAGGGCGCGGGCGGCACGCAGGCTGCGGCGTTGCACTACCACCGTTTGGTGTTCATTCTCAGCCACAAATTTGCGCGGGCTGCCCAATGCCAATTCAAGCTCGCGGGTGCGATCAACCATGTCGCGCCATGTCTTGGGTGTCATCGAAAATGGGTGATCAGGGCCTTCGCGAGCATTGTCATCAGTAAAATGTTTTTCGATGACGCGCCCACCTAATGCTACCGCGCCCAGTGTGGTCGCGTGACCCGGCGTATGATCAGACAACCCCAACACCAATTCGGGGAACATGGTTTTAAGCGTGTTCAACACGTTCAAATGAATATGTTTGAAATTATCCAAGCTAGCGGTGTAGTTGGTGTTACATTGCAAAAGTGCCAGCTGAGGGTTGATCTCCATAATCACTTGCACCGCCGCTTGCACCTCGCCAATATCAGACGCGCCACAGGCCAAAATGAGCGGCTTACCTTTTTTTGCCATATGCCGCAACATGGCATGCCATGTAATATCGCCAGAGCCAATCTTAAAGACATTGACATACGGATCAAGCATATCAACGGCCTCAAAATCATAGGGCGATGAGAAATAATCGATACCGGCCTTATCACATTCAGCTTTTAGGGTTGGGGTCCAATCCCATGCCAAAGTAGCACTTTCATACACCTCAAACACACTGCGCCGCCATTTAGCCTGATGCGACTGTTGACCACCCATCGTCTTAAAACCGTGATCGCTAACGATTTTGGCTGCGCGAAAATTTTGAAATTTAGCGGCATCGGCCCCAGCCTCAGCACACAAATGAATGAGATCGATAGCACGTTGCAAATCACCATCATGGTTAGCAGAAATATCGGCGATGAAATAGGTGGGTGCGTCATCGCCCACGCGACGTTTTCCAATTTGAATATGTGGCATGATTTAAGTTTAAAATTTAAATTATTTATGAGTATAACGCCTTGGCGGTTATGGCTGCTGCTTTTATTGGGCTTGAGCCTCTATTTTGCACAAGGCGTGGCCAGCGCCGATTGCAATGATCCATTGATCGGCTATGTCGATTCGGTTGAGGTGATCGACAATAATGAGATGCAACAGGCCACCATTCACGGTTGGGTTGCCCATTTGCTACCAAATGACCCCACCGCATTGCAAGTTTTTATTGATGGCGTTGCGGTGCGCAGTGGCTGGCTTGACCCCATAACAGTTCAACTTGAGCTTGAGCGCCACGATGTGGCGCAACAATTTGCCCGACCCGAATTTGCCAATATTGGCTTTCGCATCACACTACCGTTGGTCGATCTTAGCACAGGCCGACACAAAATTCAAATAGCGGCAGTTGATGTGAATGGCGCAAGGCATGGGTTACCAGTGGCGGCAACAGCCCAACACATCAATATTCACCGCTCAGCCTGTTGTAGCACTGACACCGCCGTTGCGCTTGGCCTCATGCCCATGCTTGGCCTCATTTGCGTGGGTGGTTTAGGGCTGTTGTTTGTTTTAAGCAGGGTAAATGAAGATACAGGGTGGCAGGCGACCCTGCACAATTTGAGCTTACGTGATTTACCGATTGTACTAAGCCTCATCTTTCCGGTCAGCATTGCAATTTTGATTGCACTTTACGCTGTCAATGTGCCATTTTTCGACGAATGGGAATTTGGCAAATTGTGGTTGGCTTTTCAACAAGGGGGCTGGCAAGAAGTGGTGTGGGCCGATTTATGGGCGCAACATAATGAGCATCGACTGGTCGTGTCACGCCTCATTTTTTTAGGGCTTATCCAGCTTTTGGGCGAATGGAACCCCATGCATTTTATGGCGCTGAGCTTGGCCTTGGCCTGCGTTTTTTGGGGGTTGCTATGTCGCATCATTTGGCTTAGCTTGCCCCATGCGCCGCGCTGGCGTTGGCTGGCAATCATGATCAGCAGCGCCTTTATATTTTCGTGGGCGCAGCTTGAGAATTGGTTATGGGGGTTTCAATATCCTTGGTATCTGGCAAATTTGTTAGCCTTGCTAACTTTGTATTTGCTCGACACCCGCACCGCCAGCTTAAAAATTGTGCTTTTGGCCATTGTGCTGACCGTTGTTACTACTTTCACCAATGGGTCAGGTTTACCCTTGTGGGTTTGCGGCGGGGCATTGCTTATTTATCGGCAACGTAGCCTGTCGCGCTTATCTTTGGGGCGGGTTGGCCTATGGTTTTTGGCAATGGCATTGACCTTGGGCGCGTATGCGATTGATTATGCTGCCCCGCCCGGCATTCCTGCGCCTGCATGGGCATTCGCACATCTTGATTACACTTTTGCGTTTTTAATGACCTTGCTCGGCGCTACATGGTGGTCGGGTGTTGGTGAATATGCTTCTCAGGCGGCGGCTTGGCTTGGGCTGGCTTTACTGGCGCTACTGCTCGTTACACGCCTTGTCGCTCAAAAATCAACCCATCAACCCATCAACAAAGCACACCAACCAGCATTTTGGGCCAGTTTGATGGGGTTTGGTTTGCTCAACGCCATCAGCACCAGCATCGCGCGTAGTGGTTTTGGGCTTGAATATGCCTTAACGGGGCGATATCAAACGACGATGATGTGTTTTTGGCTTGGACTATTGCTACTACTTATTGGCCGCGTTGCCAATTGCACCCGAACATCAACAAAACACAGGTGGTTGTTGGTGGTTATTGCGGCCAGTTGTGTACCGTTGTTGTTGGGGTTTGCCGATGCACAATCACAGGCTTATCGGGTTGCGGCGCGGCGGGCACACCTCTTTCAATCACACATCGCCGCCATTTATCAATATGCCGATATCTGTGATGCCGCCTTAAGCCCGTTTTATAGCCAAGTGTCGGTGGTGCGCCAAGTAGCGGCTGGCCTCGACCATGCCTCGCAAGGGTCGTTTTCGCCATCGGCGCGGGCGGTGAATGAGCGTTATTTGAATCATTTACGTTAATCTCTATCATCACTTTGATCACTATTGGCACAAATCAGTACAATATGATCATGCTTGCCCAAACATCAACGATTCAATTACCTGTTGCGTTATATCGACGTCTTCAAAATATTGCCGAAGCGATTGGGTTATCTTTAGAATCGGTTGTGCAACAATCCCTTCAAGGAAATTTACCACCTTCCCTTGATGATGTTCCGGCGGAATATCGGGCAAATTTGCGCCCATTGTTGCATTTAAGTGATGAAGATCTTTGGGCTGTCGCTAAAGTAGAAACAGAAAAGCGACAATGGCAGCGCCAAGAACACCTATTGCAACTTCAATCCGAGCAACAATTAACAGAGGCGCAACAAAATGAATTGTTGCGTTTACAAAACACCATGGAACATTTGATTTATCGCAAATCATTTGCCTTAGCATTGTTAAAATGGCGCGGCGCGGCGGTTGATTTTTTATTAGCCAAAAACTAACCTATTGCTTATGCCTCGCAAAGCCATTTCACGTCAGTTGCGCGATGAAGTTGCACAACGTGCTAATCATCGATGTAGTTATTGTCAAAGCTCTCATGCAGTTGGGGTGGGTATGGTCATTGACCATATTATTCCGATTTCTGCGGGCGGCGATAATGCTCCCAACAATTTGACATTGGCCTGTTTTCGTTGTAATAACTTTAAACTCAACCACCTTAACGCTAAAGACCCAGAAACAAGCGAAATTGTCCCTTTATTTAACCC
Organism: Chloroflexota bacterium; assembly: GCA_018969115.1. Lineage (GTDB taxonomy): Bacteria > Chloroflexota > Anaerolineae > J036 > Brachytrichaceae > AQU-03. The sequence continues at coordinate 6,227 of JAGWYZ010000025.1, forward strand.
TTACACCCAAGAATGGCATAAACATTTTGCATGGAGTCAGGATTACACTCAAACTATCGGTAAAACCGCCGTTGGGAGAGCGACGATTGGGTTGCTAAAGTTAAACGATCCGTGGTGGATGGGTGCGCGTCGTTTATGATTATGTTTAGGTTTGCATCCACCACTTTAAATACAAAGACAATTTTATTAAGCGACTTGCCTCATCTTACAAACATATGTAACTTCTGCTGCACATTTTGATTAATACTTGCCACTTCGGGGTGCGCCATTAACCACTCGGCAGCCTCGCGCCATGCAAAATCGAGATTGCCAAAATGTTCAAACGTGCGCGTCGTCATGGCATAGTCTTCGGCAGTGTCAACCGACCAACGCAATGCGCCAAAATTGGCAGTGTCGTGTAAAGTTGCCCTAGCCACCGGCGGCACCCCCAATTTAAGCAAATGAAATTTTTCAGGATGATTAATGATATAGGGCGTGACATGCTCACGCCATGACGGGTTGTTATCTTCGCGCCATGCCTGAGCCAAGGTCTCAGCACGAATAACTTCGATGCGCAACCCCAACGGTAAAGGATCCGTCCAAGTATCGGCATGATCGGCTTTGGCTGCCAAAAATTCACCGATGCCCCAATCGATCAAACCGGCATCGACAAAAGTATTATCGCTAGTGGCACGCACTACTACATCGGCCCCAAATTGTTGCATCGTTTGATAATATCGATCAAGACAATCATTTTCTGAGCCGCGTAACACCGGTATTTTTAACGATTGTGCTAAGGCCACGATCGGGTCATCTTGCGCCAAAGTTGTGGTGGCTACCACGACCTCGTTTAGGCGTTTGGCCTTGCGTGCCCGCTCAACTACCACTTGCAACATTGGCTTGCCCAAAATGGGCAATAACACCTTGTCTTTTAATCGCGTAGACCCCATGCGGGCTTGAATGATGTGAACAATCTTCATTATTTTGGGCGCGAAGTATAAAGAATACTGAGTGTGTGATTTTACATTTAACCCACACAAAAAGGTTGTATAAAAACACTGCTATTTGCGCTATTTGCCTCGCACGAAGATCACAAAGCTTACAAAGAAACTATTTTTATAAACCCTCTGTGTTCTTTGCGAGATTTATGAAAGGTTTTGTGTTGATGAAAATAGTTTTTATACTAACTCTAAACGATATAAGCGATATCGCAAATTGAAAAGACCTATAACGCCTCCAGAATCTTATTACGCCGCATTTCATATTTTTCAAACGAAATGAGGCCTTTGTCTTTGAGCACATGCAATTGTTATAACCGTTGCTCAATATTTGAACTGGCAGCTACGGTTGCATCGGTGGGGGCAGGTTCTGAACGGGGGGTGATAGGGCAACGAGTTGGCTCAAACCTAACTTTTGCCTCGAGCAAGGCGCGTTTAAACGCCAGCGGGTCAGTCAAATAATACATGAGTTTAACCCAACATCACTGGCGGTCATGATCGACACTGTGCCATAGCCCAAAATGCGCCCAATTACACTTTGCTGCATCGCAACATCATTTATTTTTTCAAGCGATGAATCGAAGCTCGATTTGCTTAAAATGCCGCGTACTTGAATGAAACGGCGGGTGGTGACCACATCTAAATTGCTGGCCCACATCAAAATGGTTTGCACAAAACCCCATAGCGCCAAAAGCACCATCAACCTAAACACCAGATGAAATTAACTTTTAGACCGGTTTACGTATCGCACAACTATTGTGTATAGTTAAGCCCATGAACATGCTGCCAACCAAACCTACCCGCCGCCCTATGCACCAAATGACCCGTGAATTGGTCGATGTGGTCATGGGCCGCACCCCCGCCACCTGTGTCATTCGCAACGGGCGCTGGGTGAATGTGCATTCAGGTGAGATCATCCCGAACACCAACATCGCCATCTGCGGCTGCCGCATCGCCTATGTCGGCCCCGATGCCAGTCACACCATTGGCGCAACTACCCGCGTGATCGATGCGGCTGGGCGTTATTTGCTGCCCGGATTATGCGATGCCCATATGCATGTTGAAAGCAGCATGGTCACTGTCACCGAGTTTGCTCGCGCTGTCATTCCTCATGGCACCACCAGCATGTTCATCGACCCGCACGAAATTGCCAATGTGTTAGGGCTACCGGGGGTGCAATTGATGCACGATGAGGCCGCCACCTTGCCGATCAATGTATATGTGCAAATGCCCAGTTGTGTGCCCAGCGCACCCGGTCTCGAAACCCCCGGCGCTAGCATTGACCCCGATGATGTCGCCGAGGCGATGCGTTTGCCGGGCATCATTGGTCTTGGCGAAATGATGAATTTCCCCGGCGTGTTTATGAATGACAGCAATATGCACGCCGAAATGGCCGAAACCATCAGCGCAGGCAAAGTGATTGGTGGCCACTATGCCTCGCCCGACCTCGGTTTGCCTTTTCATGCTTATGTGGCGGCTGGCCCCGCCGATGACCACGAAGGCACACGGACCGAAGACGCAGTGGCACGGGTGCGCCAAGGCATGAAAGCCATGTTGCGCCTCGGCTCGGCTTGGTTTGATGTGGCAGCCCAAGTCAAAGCCATCACCGAATTGGGGCTAGACAGCCGCAATTTTTTGCTATGCACCGATGACTGCCATTCTGGCACCTTGGTCAACGAAGGTCACATGAACCGCGTGTTACGTCATGCCATCGCCCAAGGTCTAAAACCCATGACCGCCATTCAAATGGCAACCCTAAACACAGCGATTCATTTTGGGGTCGAAAAAGACATCGGCAGCATAACGCCCGGGCGTTATGCCGATATCATTCTCACCAGCGATTTAATCACGTTGCCCATCGAAATGGTGATCGCCAATGGACAAGTAATGGTCGATCAGGGGCATTGGCAAACAGATTTGCCGACCTATGATTACCCAAGTTTTGCCAAAAACACAGTCAAACTTGGCAAAGTGATGCAACCCAGCGATTTTTATGCCGCCTATGCGCCTGATCAAGCCGATCAAGCTACGCCCAACGGCATAGCCAATGTAAATGTAATCGGCATAATCGAAAACCAAGCCCCTACCCGTGCCCTCATTTGCCAACTCGCTGTGCATAATGGGGCGATTTGGCCCGATATGCACCAAAATATTGCACGTATCGCGCTGGTCGAGCGGCATCGCGGCACAGGGGCGGTGGTGAATGGCTTTGTACATGGTTTTGGTTTTAATGTGCCTTGTGGCATGGCCTGCACCGTTGCCCATGATAGCCATCACATGATTGTAGTAGGCACAAATGAAGAAGACATGGCAGCGGCAGCCAATCGCCTGAGCGAAACCGGCGGCGGTGTCACGCTATTTAGCGCTGGGCGACAATTAGCTTTGGTCGAAATGCCGATTGCTGGGTTGATGTCTGATGAGCGGGCTGATGTCGTGGCAGCCAAAGCTGAGCGTCTTATACAAGCCATGTCTGAATGTGGCTGTATCTTGCACAATGCTTATATGCAGCTCAGTTTATTGGCACTGGTCGTCATCCCCGAATTGCGTATTTCAGACAAAGGCATTGTTGATGTGCGCCAGTTTAAAGTGATTCCGTTAATTGGTTGATTAGTTGACTGGTTGACTGATTGGTGATTGGTGACTCGTGACTCGTGACTTGTGAGTCACTAATCAACTAATCCAAACAACCATTCAACCAACCTAGTGCAAGTAATCACTAAAGATTTACAATATCGGTATGAGTCACATACATCATAAATCACATCACCTCGTTTGGCTCGCCATTTTGTGTTGTTTACTGACCGCTTGCGCCATTCAAACACCCACACCAGTACCCAAACCACCTACACCTGTTAAACCCGAAATCACACTGACCATTGCGTCTGTAGGATCACAACCGATTTTCAATAAGCCATTGATGACGGTGGCAGCTGGGTCACGGGTCACGCTTGAATTCACCAATAGCACTTCGCGGGGGGATCGAATTATGCAAAATTGGGTCTTGGTTCAGCCCGGGGCCGAGACTGGCGTAATCAGCGACGCACCGAATACAACGCTCGATACCAGCTTCATCAAGCCGGACGATCCCCGTGTGATCGCCTTTACTACTGCGGTCGTCGGGTCACAAATTGCAGTCGTGACGTTTGATGCCCCTCCACCCGGGCGATACACGTATCTCAGTACTGCGCCACGTCATCAAGAGATGCGTGGCATGTTGGTTGTTCAATAGAAAAAAAACCTCGGAGGTCCTAACGCAGCTCCAAGTTTTAGTGGCAAGCTGTGCTAAGACCTCCGAGGTTTTATCTTTCAATCGATTTAAATCTTTCCTAACGCCTTCAAAACCGCCACCGGCGACATCGGCAGGGTTGTCATGCGCACACCAATAGCATCGTGAATGGCATTGGCAATAGCCGCCACTGGCGGCACAATCGCCACTTCACCCACCCCGCGCACGCCAAATGGATGATTTGGCGCGGCCACTTCGACCAAGCGTGCTTCAATCATCGGCAGATCAAGTGTGGTTGGCATACGATAATCGAGCAATGTCGAATTAAGCAATTTACCATTGGCATCATACACATATTCTTCGTTTAACGCCCAACCAATGCCCTGAGCCGCACCACCATGCATTTGCCCTTCGACATAGCTAGGGTGAATGGCCTTACCGACATCTTGAATGGCCGTATAACGCAACACATCAACCTTGCCGGTATCTTCGTCTACTTCCACATCTACAATATGGGTGGCAAACGCCGGTGCGCCGCCCTTGCCATCGACTGTGACCGTAGCCGAAATTTGACCGCCGGTTTCGTGCAGTTTGCTCGATAGCGCTTTGAAGCTTATTTGATGCTCATGGTTTTTCAAGACACCCTTGTCATATGTCACCGCATCAGGGGCAATTTCCCATAATTTGGCGGCATGGTCAATCATGCTTTGCTTAATTTTTTGACCAACTTCATAGGCCGCCAAACCGCTGCCAAACGTGGTGCGGCTGCCGCCAGTTACGTCGTTATAGCCAACCGAATCGGTGTCAGCCACCATTGGGCGTATCTGATCGACTGGAATGCCAAGCACCTCAGCCAATTGCATCGAGATCGAGGTGCGAGTGCCACCAATATCGGTGCTGCCTTCGACCAAAGAGATGCTGCCATCAGGGTTAACGCTGGCGGTGCAGCTCGATTTGCCACCCCAGTTAAACCAAAAGCCGGTGGCCGCACCGCGCCCACGCTTTTTGCCCGGCGCTGGGCTACCTAAATCGGCAGAATTGTGGGGGTGATCAATGGCAGTTTCGATGGTCTCGATACAACCAATGCGCATATAGGTTGGCCCATCGGCGCGACGATCGCCCTCTTTAGGGGCATTGATACGCCGAAATTCGAGCGGATCGATGCCAAGATTATCAGCAACCTCGTTGACCACCGATTCAAACGCAAATGCCGCATTTGTCGCGCCCGGAGCACGATACGCCGCCGATTTTGGCTTGTTTAACACAATATCATAGCCATCAATTTGCAAATTGTCGATTTTGTAAGGGGCCATGATCGTGCCGGTTGCCGCCCCAACGGGTGAACCCGGGAATGCACCAGCCTCATAATCGAGGCGTGCCGTGGCGGCGGTAATGATGCCATCTTTATTTGCGCCAATCTTCACTTTCATCCACGATCCGCTGGTTGGGCCAGTCGCCATCAACACATCGGCACGGGTCATCGCCATTTGCACCGGTTTGTAACCAGCTTTTTTAGACAACAATGCCACTACTGGCTCCAAATAAACAGGTATTTTGCCGCCAAACCCGCCCCCAATTTCGGTGGGCACGATCTTGAGCTTAGATTCGGGGATATGCACAATTTTTGAAACTTGGCTCCGCACCGAAAATGCGCCTTGAGTGCTGCACCAAATCGTCAAATTGCCATCGGCACTCCACAAGGCGGTGGCGGCGTGTGGCTCAATATAACCCTGATGCACCATGCTGCTCCAAAACTCGCGTTCGACCACAGTGCCACCGGCTTCTAAGGCCTCGGCAAAGCCTTTTTCAACATCGCCACGTTGGTGTTGAATGTGTTTTGCGATGTTGGTTGGGCTATCGCTATGAGCGCCGCCCTCTTCGGTGCGCAGGTCGTGCAACAAAATGGGGGCATCGGCCTTCGCCGCATCTTTTACTGACAATACCGCTGGCAGTAGCTCATATTCCACCCTAATCAGCTTGCAGGCTTCTTCGGCAATGCTAATACTGGTGGCAGCTACGGCGGCAATGGCATGCCCGTGATACAACACTTTGCTGCGAGCCAATATGTTTTCGCTAACATAGCGTAAATTTGCAGTACTTTCACCCAAATCAGCAATAATATCGCCGAGGTCAGGTAGATCTGACGCCGTCAATACTGCCTTCACCCCTGGGTACGCCTCAGCGGCGCGGGTGTCAATCGAAATAATTTTGGCGTGTGCATGGGGGCTGCGCAACATTTTTGCATGTAAAAGACCACTCATGCGCACATCATTTGCATAAATGGCACGTCCGGTTACTTTATCGGCACCGTCGTGCCGCACTGGGCGCGAGCCAATTACATTAAAAGTTTGAGTTGATTGGTTTGACATCGGTTTTCTACCTCTTGCTGAATAATACCAAATATTTTTGAGTGTTTATAAATAAAGACATAAAATAGACAGGGTTAAATAGTTGATTGGGTAACTCAAGAATCATGAGTCGGAAATTATCAATCAACCTTTCAATCAACCAACCCTATGGCCGAAAACTCAACTCCCCCCTCTGGTGCTGCTAACCCAGCCACAGTCGCAGTTACAGATACTATAGTGACAAGCAAACATCAAGTCACCATCAATGGGCAATTGATCAACTATACAGTCATGTGTGGCACAATGGTGCTGCGCGATGAAATTGAGGATAAACCCGCCGACAATAGCAAACCTGAACGCGAAAAAGCCCGCGCCAGCATGTTTTTTGTGGCTTACTTGCGTGATGACGTGGCCGGTCAACCTATTGATAAAAGCAAACGTCCACTTACATTTTCGTTTAATGGCGGTCCGGGGTCATCATCGGTATGGCTGCATTTGGGTGTGTTGGGGCCGCGCCGGGTGCACATGGATGAAATCGGCAATGCCTTGCCTCCGCCTTATCAACTCATCAACAACGAATTTTCGTTGCTCGATGTCACCGATTTAGTATTTATTGATCCGGTTGGCACAGGTTATAGCCGCGCCATAGCGGGTGAAAAAAACCAAGATTTTCATGGGTTTGGCAAAGATATCGAGTCGGTCGGCGATTTTATTCGCCTATATATCACCCGCCAAAAACGTTGGACTTCGCCTAAGTTTTTGATTGGCGAAAGCTATGGCACAACGCGGGCAGCGGGGTTGTCGGGTTATTTACAAGATCGGCATGGCATGTATTTAAACGGCATTATGTTGGTATCGTCGATCTTAAATTTTCAGACAGCACGATTTGAACCAGCTAATGATTTACCTTATATTTTGTTTTTGCCCACGTATACTGCCACTGCGTGGTATCACAAATTATTGGGTGGCAAATTGCAACAAGACCTACGCAAAACTCTGAGCGAGGTCGAAACCTTTGCGTTGGGCGAATATGCCTCAGCGTTACTCAAAGGCGCAGCACTAAGCAATGCCGAACGAGCCAATATTGTGCGTAAGTTGGCAAAATATACCGGCCTTAGCACCGATTACATCGAGCGTAGTAATTTACGCATCGACATTCATCGTTTTTGCAAAGAATTGATGCGTAATCAGCGCCGCACGGTTGGGCGGCTCGACAGCCGTTATATTGGCATTGATCGAGATGCAGCAGGCGAATTGCCCGACCACGACCCCAGCATGAGCGCAATCATGGGGCCATACACCGCCACTTTGTATGATTACGTGCGAGATGATCTTCAATTTGAAAGCGATTTGCCCTATGAGATTTTGAGTGGCAAAGTGTGGCAAAACTGGAGCTACAAGGAATTTGAAAACCAATATGTCGATGTGGCTGCTACGCTGCGTGGGGCGATGTGCAAGAATCCGCATCTAAAAGTGTTTGTCGCCAATGGTTATTACGATCTTGCTACGCCTTATTTTGCCACTGAATACACCTTTAATCACCTCGGGATCGAGCCAGTGCTACAGCCCAACATATCGATGGCTTATTATGAGGCGGGTCACATGATGTATGTGCATTTGGCCTCACTTGCCAAACTCAAGGCCGATTTGGCTGGGTTTATGGCGAAGGCTTAGTCGTTTGGTTTCACGCAAAGACGCAAAGGCACAAAACTTAAAAATTTTGCGTCTTTGCGTGAAGTTAAAATCACCCCGCTTTTCCGCGATCTACAAAACTTGGATCGCGGGGATGCAGAAAAAGTAAAAAAACAAAAGTTTATTTTTTAATGGCCTGACGCAGATTTGGCCATACAGATGCCCAACGAAATTAATTGCGATATTGGTATCATCCACAAAAAACAGTAAAAATTAAAACAAATTTTCGTCGAAATCACTATATGACCTTTGGGAGCAGGGGCAAGCCTCTGCTCCCAAAGGCCATATAATGATTCCGACAGTACGTCTTTTGGGTTTCCCCAGAATTATTGAGATGACGCAGTCATTTGACTGAAACCTGATAAAGTTTTGCCCGTTTTTGCAGCCCAGTTTCACATATTAATTCGAGATGCCGCAGGCAATAAGTCATGCGGTAGGCAAGCGACGGCGGAATTCGCAAAACGCGGGCCAACTCGCCGCTGGTAAATTCGGTGGGCAAATCGGCAGGGAGTAATCCTAACAAATCTTGAGGGGCTTCAAACAACTGGCGCTCAGTAATCTCTACCAAACGCCGATCCACCGATTTCCACTCGCGTCGCCAGCGGCCCTTCTGGGGCAAATCATTGGGCTGGCGAATTTCTTCCTCGCGGATGAGTAAGGTTTCAATCGTCAGGTTAGGGTGCGTCAACAGGTCGGGGCAACTGACCAACGCCTCGAAAATATGCACTGCGTGGCCTTTGCTTGGCGAGCGCCGCCGCCCCAATTCGCGCCCGTTGTCATCTTGCTTCACAATCCAGCGTTCGGTGGCGATGGGATGAATGAGATGCACGCGATATCGTGCCAGCAAATCACGCAGTTTGGCTTGAATGGACGAAAACCCGCTGGTTTGAATCTCGATGAGCAGCGGCGACAAGGTGACAGCCTTGGCTGCATCCACAGGCCAAGGCCGCACAATGTCAATCCAATACCCATCGATTTTGACCTCAACGCCATCGCTCGGCTGGGCAAATTGTCGCTTTAGCGCCGCATGCAGTGAACGCTCACTCAAAATGCCGATCGTGCGTAGGTTGGGAGCTGGCATGGCCCTATTTCACCAAACCCTCGGCTTCGCCGACTAAACGCGCCAACTCATCAAAACCCACTTGCCAAAAGACGGTGTCGGTAATGTCAATGCCAATTAAAGCCATTTGGTCTTTGGCAGCAAGGCTGCCACCCGATTCCAACAACTGAGTATATTTTGGCACAAATGATGCACCCTCGTGCCGATACATGCCGTATAAGCCCAAGGTCAGCAACAAGCCAAACGAGTAGGCATAACAATAAAACGGTGAGCCGATAAAATGCGGAATGTAAGACCAGCCATATTCGTAGCCATCAGTCATTTGTAGCACCTGGCCATAATAAGGCGCATTGGCTTGCAGCCATAGCTCGTTAATTTTTTGGGCGCTGAGGCGGCCTTTGGCACGGGCATCATAGGCCAGCGACTCAAAGCGGGTCAGCACTGTTTGGCGATAAACAGTGGCAAAACTATCTTCGATTTTGTGGCAAATGAGCGATAGTCGGTCCCGTTCATCGGTCATTTCTGCCAACAAATCTTCAAACACCAACATTTCGGCAAACACACTGGCCGTTTCGGCTACAGGTAATGAACAATTGTAATTGAAGCCGGTTTGTTTAGCGCTCAAATAAAAATGAATGCCATGCCCCAACTCATGCGCCAATGTCATTACATCATATAGTTGGTCGTTATAGCTCATCAAAATGAAAGGCGGCTCGGCGGGGTTAATTGGGCTGCAAAATGCACCACCAATCTTGCCAGTACGTGGAGCAGCATCAATCCAATTCTCGTTAAAAAAGCGGGTGCTAATATCGGCAAATTGGGGTGAGAACCGTGTTAGCGCTGTTGTAATTTTATTGCGGGCTTGGTCATAGCTCAGGGTGCGTTTAACCTCGCCAACTGGCGCATATTGATCATAAATTTGCAATTTATCGAGGCCGAGCAATTTGGCTTTTAGCCCAAAATAACGATGTGCCAATGGAAAATTACGTTCCACTACCTTCATCATGGCCTCAACCGTAGCGCCGTCAATATCATTGGCAACATTGCGCGGGTGAATGGGGCTTTGATAACCGCGTAGCCGATTATTCACTAAATGGTCTTGGAATCGCGTATCGTAAATAAAAGCCCGCACATCGCGCTGGCTTTCGAGCGAGCCATAAAAAGTCTCATGAGCACGTTGGCGTACTTGGCGGTCTGGGTTGCGAATGAGCGCCAAAATTTCACTTTGGTTTAGCGTTTTGCTGCTGCCATTTTCATCCCATTTAAATTGGGTGGCGCTGTTATATTCGGTAAAAAGCCGCTGCCAAGCATTAATACCGGTCATGTTTTTCTCGTTATTCAGGCGTTCTTCGTTTTCGCTCAGGGTGTGGGGCTTGAAACGGCGGGCGCTTTGCAAATAATAACGATAATTTGCCAGCACTGGGTCGGCGATCAATCGTTGAGCAGCGTCGTCGGCTAACCCAAGCCACTCTAAATCAAAGAAAATAAGCAAATTGCCCAAGGCCGTTAGTGCCTCTTCAACCCGCTGCATCAATGAACGGTGCGCATCGGGCTGGGTATCGGCGGCATAGACCAAATAGGCGTAATTATTTGACTTTGCCATCTCAGCCTGAATTGCTTCATAGTCGCGCAGCGCCGTCAACAAATGGGCTGCGCTTGGGCCACCCGCAACATTGATGCTGCTGCGATAGGCCTTGTCAAATGCTGTGATACGCGCTTGTAGCGCAGTTAGCGACTGCTCAATTTTGGGGTCATCAGGCGAAGTAAATAATCGACGTAGGTTCCAAACAATATTGCTTGCACTTTTTGTGGGGTTAGAGTTGCTCATGAATAAAGGTATTTTATAGGAAAAGAGCCAACTATTCGCTGAAATTATTTTTTTAACAAATGAATTATTTTATTGCTTAAAATATATTATCTCAAAGGATCTAGTGACATAAAACTATTTTTCGCCAAACGCACTACATCTTTGGGGTTTACCCCGAATTATTGAGATGACACCTTAAAATGTCAAAATCAAAACTACTTAACATAACCAAAAGAATAGATGTTTGATTTAACAATTTGAGATAACAAATAAGACTTAATTCCATATTTGGTTTTCCATTTCAGCGAATGGTGAGTTAAGGGTTACCCAATTTACAAATAATAAGTCATGCGCTGTAAATGCAACACTGGGTCAATATATTCAACATGCACCCCTACTGGCACGGCTAAAGTGGTAGGCGCATAATTTAAAATGGCTCTAATCCCCACTGCAATCACTTGCTCAGCCACAGTTTGGGCGGCTTCGGCAGGCACAGTCAGCATGGCATGACGCACTTTATATTTCTCGACAATGGCGTTTAGGTCGTTCATGGCATAAACCGTATGCGTGCCTGCACCGTCACCGACTCGCGCTGGGTTGTTATCAAACACCGCCACAACCCTAAACCCACGTTCGGCAAAACCAGTATAGTTGGCAACGGCGCTGCCAATATGCCCGGCCCCCACCACGATCAGCGGCCATTCGCGGTCGAGCTGCAAAATATTGCGTAAATGATCACGCAGCCCAAGCACTGCATAGCCTGTACCCTGCTTGCCAAATTCGCCAAAGTGAGATAGGTCTTTGCGAATTTGGGCAGAGCTGATACCCAAAGCATCCGCCAATTCTTGTGATGACGTAAAGTGTTTATCAGCCAAAGCCATTTCTGACAAGGCACGTAAATAGAGTGGCAAGCGCCCCACAACGATATCGGGCACTGTGTTGGTATCAATTTCGGGTTCTTCGCTTACAATTTCAGACATTTTTGATAATAGGCAAAAAAAATTACGCCTCTTCATCGTAACACAATCATTATTGATGCGAAAGGGGGGAAGTCATCCTAATTATGCCAATATTATGCCAATTTTTTCATGTCAGTTGCAACAGCAAAATATGAGCTTATCATTCGGCCTATGAATTTTGTCACCCGGCGCGGAAGCACTATTTTTTATGAAGAATTTGGCTCGCCAACAAACCCTCCGCTTTTGCTTATTCACGGCAGCACCCTAACGGGCAATGCTGATTTTTGTATAGAATCAACTATCGCGCAGCGCTTTGCCAAAGATTATCGGGTCATTGTTCCCGACTGCCCCGGGCATGGCAAATCGCCAGCCGAATGGCTAAGCAAAGATATGCCGCGTTATTCATTCACCAGCATGGCTGCCGATTTAGCCGAATTATTGCTTGGGTTAAACGCCGCGCCAGCGTTTGTGTTTGGGCATAGCAATGGCGGCACGGTAGCGCTGTATATGGCAAAAGAACAATCGCAACAGGTGCGGGCCGCTATTTTGCTTGCCGCCAATGCTTATATCGATGAACACATTCGTACCCGTGTACCCATTGGTATGGATGCCGAGCGCGTGGCGCGTGAAGAGCATCAGTGGCTGGATGAAATGATACGGCTACACGATGTGCATCAGGGCGAAGGCTATTGGCGGCAATTGTTGGCGGCCACCGTCACCGAAACAATTACAAACCCCGACTGGCAGCAAGCCGATTTACAACACGTGCAAGTGCCTTGTTTGTGTGTGCAAGGCGAAAATGATCGTGTGAATGTGCCCGGGCGACACGCCCAAACCCTAGCAGCATGGTTACCAAATAGCGAATTGTGGTTACCGGCAGGGCTTGGGCATTCGGTGCATTGGGAAGCTCCGGACACATTTGAGCAACGGGCACGCGCATTTTTTGCGATATAAGCGTTGATATCTTGTCATGGTTGTAATTTTTTGCATATCCTCATAGATATCTTGTAAACTTCAATCTGTGGGCAAAAAAGGTAGCTATTGGCGGCAATATGTTGCATTGACAATGTGTGCAATGCTGTTGGGTTGTGCACGCCCCGCCCCAGCTCCCGATGCCCAAACACCCAACCTTACCCCCGAGAGCCGCGGCATTATCGATTCGCTCATTCAACAGGTATTGCCCGCCCCCGGGCCAACCACTGTGCCCCGCACGCCGCTGACACCGCCCCCAACCCCCATCCCAGAAACTGCGGTGTTGTTAAATTCGGCCCAACGGGCCGCGTTTAATGGTGATGATGACAAGGCTGTTGCTTTGTATACGCTCACCATCAGCCAGATGGTATCGGCCCCTGCTGCTAAAAATGGTGGCCCCATCGATGCGGATGTGCTCTTTCAAACGCGCTTAGCCTTGGGTCAAGTGCAATTTAACGCCGGTAACACCACGGCCGCAATCAAAATTTTTAGCGAATTGGTTGAAACACCCATGTTAATTTCGCCAGCCCGCATGGGCGAGGCCAATATTATGTTGGGCCGGGCGTATCGGTTGCGAGCGCGTTCACTTGAAGCGGTTGGGCAGTTTAATATTGCATTAACCCGCTTGCCCGACCTTGCGCCTTACATTCACACATGGATCGGCACATCTTATTTAGAGGCCAAAATGCTGCCAAATGGTATTGCAGCGTTTCAGCAAGTGGTGCGCATGACGCAAGGTTCGCAACAACTTGAAGCCCGCGAGAAACTTGCCTTGGCGTATCAATTAAATGGTGATTTTGCAGCGGCTGTAAATGAATATGAGTCCATTTTAGCGGTTGCACGCATCCCCTCATATCGGGCGCGTATGTTGTGGGAAATGTCGCAAGTATTGCAATTAATGGGTCGTATCTCCGATGCCATGCGCATATGGCGCGAGATTATGACGCAATATCCATCCACCCCACATGCCCATTTAGCCTTGTTACGATCGCTCGAAGCCAAACAAGACGTGACCGAGTTGCAACGCGGCATTATCAATTACCATAACGGCAAATATGAATTGGCACAAGCGGCTTTTAAACGTGCCTTGCAATATAAAGAGCAATACGACGATGTGTTGTATTGGGCTGGTTTGAATTATTTGGCAATGAACAACCGTGAAGATGCCATTCGCAATTTAGATTTGCTCATGACCACCCAGCCTGATTCGCCACGCTATGCCGATGCTGCCATTGCTAAAGCCGACGCGCAAGCAGATGACGGCAATTATGTTGGCGCAATTGATACCTATCGCAAATTATTGCGTGTCTTAGGCACTCGCCCTCAAGGTGACCCCAAAGCCGCTTATTCATTGCAACAAGTAGCGGTCATGCTCGACCGTTCACAAATAGTGACAGGTGATGCCCAAGGCGGGGCAAACCGTTGGGAAGAAGCTGCCAAGGCGCATTTAGCAGCATTTGAGGCCTATCCATATGCCGATGGTGCTAGCCGTGCTTTGTTGCGGGCCGGTATTGACTATTATCGCAATACCAGTTATGAAGACGCAGCGCGGGTGTTTTTGGCACTTATTTCACAATTTTCAAATGCCGCCGATGCCCCAATGGCCCAATTATGGTTAGGCAAGACTTATTTGGCCTTAAATAAAACCACCCAAGCCACCGAATTATTACAATCTTTGGCGCAAGGCACAGGCTACGAAGCGGCACGTGCCGAAGAATTATTAAAACCCGACAACAAATTAAAGCCGATGACCGAATCGGGCGGGATGAATGTATCACCTTTGCCGATTGATGATCGGCAGTTGCGTATTGATGCCGAAACTTGGCTGCGCACGTGGGTGCAACCCACCCCTACAATCACCGATACCCAGCAAATGCCAACCAAATTGGCTTCAGAAATTACATTACGACGCGGCAATTTGTTATGGCGGCTCGGCTTTCAACGTGAAGCAACCAATGAATTTAGCTTGTTAAATGTAGCCTATTCGCGTGACCCAGTTGCACTTTATCATTTGGCGCTCAACTATCAACAATTAGGCGCACATCGGCTATCTATTGCCGCAGCTGAGGCCTTAGTTCGACAATCACCAACGCGCAATGTGCGTCACGTGCCCAAAATGATTGGACAGCTCGTTTATCCGATCTATTACAGTGAATTGGTATTTAAAAACGCCGAAGAATACGACATTGACCCGCGCATTTTGTTATCGGTCATGCGCCAAGAAAGTTTGTTTGAAGCTGGGGCAAACTCTGAAGCCTCGGCACGTGGGCTGATGCAAGTGATGCCATCAACCGGCAAAGAAATTGCCCAAAAACTAAGCTGGCCATCCGAATACACTGAGCGCGATTTGGTGCGCCCTTATGTTAGCGTACGCTTTGGCAGTTATTATCTTAGCCAACAAATAAAAGCCTTTAATGGCGATTGGTATGCAGCCTTAACAGCCTATAACGCAGGAGCCAGCCGCGCGAAAATTTGGAAAGCCAATAGCAAAGATGACCCCGACCTTTATTTGGTCGGGGTGACGCTGAACGAGCCAATCGCCTACATCCGCGCCATCTCTGCCAATTTTGCACTTTATCGGCGGCTTTATGAATAAATATGTGTTGCTTTATGGCACAAACGGCTACACGGGTGAATTAATTGCGCAAAAAATGCTGAGACAGGGCTTGCCAATTATGCTGGGCGGGCGTTCAACCCCTGCTGTTGGGCAATTGGCAACTGGTTTGGGTCTGCCGCACCGCATATTTCATTTGACAAATGCCGAGACACTAACAACAGCCCTGCATGATATTGCGGTTTTTGTAAATTGTGCTGGCCCATTTGACCAGCCCCCACAAATTCTAGTACGAGCGTGTATTCAATCACAGGTGCACTACCTCGATTTAGCCGGTGAATATACTTTTTTTGAATGGCTGAGGCAATTTGATGCAGCGGCCCAAACCACTGGGGTGATGTTGATGCCCGGGGTGGGCTTCGTCATCACCGCCACCGATTGTATGGCGGCACATTTGGCACAACAGTTGCCCACCGCCACCCATCTGGCACTGGCCTATCGAGTAACGGGCGGGCCATCACGCGGCACGGCCCTAGGTGCGTTACAGCATTTGGGGCAATGGGGTGCACTGCGGCGGGCAGGTGAGCTTGTGCCTGCGCGGTTGGCGCAGGCCGATTGCGCCATTCACCACGCTGATTTTGGCAAGCCAAGTGTTGGCCTTGGTCTCCAGCCGTTGGCCTACAACCCTTGGTCGGGTGATCTGGTGGCGGCCTATCGGCATACCGGCATCGCCAATATCGAGAGCTATTTGGCCTTTCCATCGCCGCCGCTGTTACGTCTGCTCGACCGTATTGGGCATGGGGCGGCTTTGCAACGGCTGCTCGCTGTCGTCATCCGACGGGTGCTCTCGGCTGGTCCAAACGCCACCCAACGCCAATTTGGGCGGGCATTTGTGTGGGGCAAGGCGTGGGTAGATGGCGGGCCGGCGGTTTCGGCGTGCTGGATAACGGCAGAGGCGTATGAGTTTACCGCCATCATCGCCGCCGTCATCGCCCAGCGGGTGCTCACGAGTGATGTGCGGGCTGGTTTTCAGTCACCTGCCTCAGCTTATGGCGCGGGGCTTATTGGACCGGTATTGCGTTAGGCGTAATAGCGCTGTGCAAATTCCGTTCCCCAATCGTCAGATAAATTTGCTGCTCGGTGACAGACAAATCGAAGGCCATACGCCGCTCGACCAAGGCCACAAACTGATTCATAAAACCGTAATCAAAGGTGTAAATCGGGATATCAGCAGCATGATAGATATTGCGCCCAGCCAACGATTGCATCACATTGTCAATGCGACGATGGGTATAGACCACACAACGCTCGGCAGCCTTGCTGGCGCGATGTAGCAACTCGGCGCTTGGCATCCCCACCTCAACCCACAACTTGATTTGGCCGTCATAGTCGCGCACCCACACCGCTGCGTCATCGTTATCGCCGATACCGCGCCCAAACTCAATACGCGGCTGCCATTCAAGGCAATACGCCAGCACCCGCGTCAGCATATAGTCGAGTGTCTCGGTAGCGTGTTGCGCCACCCGCAGCACCAACTGCTCATACACCCCGCGATCAATATCAGACAGGGCAATATCAAAATTGTAAATGGTTGAACCTAAGGCCATAAGAAAGAGAGTTGCAAGTTGCAAAGTGGCAAAGCTACAGAGTTGCCACTCTGCAACCTGCAACCTGCAACTTTTTACTGTTAAGATATGCCTATGCTACATCATTTTGCATCGGCTGAATGGGTAAATGCGGTAAAAGAGGCCATCAATACCCATGATGGCTATCGCGAGTCGGCCAAGACGTGGGAAGGCAATTTTTGGGTTTGTGATCGAGCCTGATCAAGGCAGCGGTGATGCGCCGGTGTTGATTTATCTTGATCTATAGCATAGCACCTGCCGCACAGCCACGTTGGCACACCATGAAAATGAAAATATGCCAAAGTTTCGTATTTCGGGCATACACAAAAATTGGCTAAAAAGGCTATGTCGTGAGAGCGACCCTATTCGCGCCCTCATGACCAACACCCTGCGGCTAAAAGGCAATATGGCAAAGGTGATGCGTAATATCAGGACCGCCCAAGATTTGGTGCTAGCCGCGGCTATGGTTCCTATGATTTAACGACTTTAAGCATGAGTTTATAACCCACTTCTCGCACACACTATTTTTACTTCTGCATTTATTTCATCGTCGCTTAAATCATCTAAGGAGGCATATGATGCAGGTTGCTGCAAAATTAAGCTTAGCTTGTCATCATTGCGGCAATTAAGAATGAATTGCACCACTTTACTAAGCGATTGACCATCTAAAAGACGAATCGTGCTGATAAGCTGATCCAAGGTTAACATAACCTCTGAAACACCCAAATCTCATTGATCACATCAACTCAATTCTCAATTATTGAGATAAATCTACCAAATGTAATGTCGAAATCACGATAGGCCTTTGTGAGCAGGGGCTTTGCCCCTGCTCACAAAGGCCTATCGTGATTTCGACAAAAACTTATTTTATTAAAGATACCTGCTTACTTCCAGCCTGCGTTCAACTTGTCTAACGATGCTTTGCTGGGGCGCAATTGCTCATTGGGAATGTGAGCGAGTGGCACATCATTGTTGATTTCTTCAAGCTCGGCCAAGCTGGGCGAGTTTGGGTTGACATAAATCAAGCCAGTAATGAAGCGCTTTTGCTCACGAGCATCCATGCACAAACGAATGGCAGCATTGACATCTGTAGGATCGTGACCAGCGGTAGCTTTGTTGAGCACAATCTTCGAACCATCGTGCAAGGTAACAATCTTATCTTCGTTTTCTTGGAAGTCGTCGATGGTGATTTCTTCGTAGTTTGGCACAAAGCCAAAGTCGTTGATTCGCTCATCGTGGGTGCGGCCCCAGTCATAGCTCTTGGTGCTGTCTTCTTTATTATTAAAGGTCACGCATGGGCTGATGATATCGAGCACGGCAGTGCCGCGATGGGCATAGGCCATCTTGAGCAACGACACCACTTGTTTGGCGTTGCCAGAGAACGAGCGTGCCACGAAACCACAACCTGAGACGATGGCCTCTAAGCACATATCGATGGGCATATAGTCGTTGCGGCCAGCATGGCGCAAAACAGCACCTTGGTCACTGGTGACGCTAAATTGACCCTTGGTCAAACCATACACGCCGTTATTTTCGATGATATAGATCATGCGCAAGTTGCGGCGCAAGAGGTGCTTATATTGCCCAAAGCCAATTGAGCCGGTGTCGCCATCACCACTCACGCCAATACCCTGCAAGGTATGGTTGGTAATGAGCGCACCGGTGGCAATGGATGGCATACGCCCGTGCAAGGTGTTGATGCCAAACGAGCGATTCATGAAGTAAGCCGGCGACTTTGATGAACAGCCGATGCCGCTCAACTTGATCATGGTATTGGGGTTTACGCCCAATTCATACATAGCACTGATGATTTGGGCGCTGATCGAGTCGTGCCCACAACCATTGCACAAGGTTGATTCGTTGCCGTTGTAATCGGGCTTGGCCAAGCCAATGCGATTGACCGCAGGCGCAGCGGGTTTAACGGGCAAGGGGCGGTTGATATTTGGGATATTCGCCTTGGCAGTTGAAACTGAGGCGGTAGGTGTTTCTGTTGTCATGGTTTAAAAAGAAGTAAAAAGTGCAAAGTGCAAAGTAAAAAGTGCAAAGTCATTAAGCTTTTCACTTTCTACTTTTCACTTTCTACTTTGAAAGAATGGCTTGGCTGATCCATTTTGCCGTTAACGGCAACCCATCACACAAATTGCAAGCATGCAGCTTGGTTGCCATGTCAGGCATGTGCAAGCGCAACAATTGCAGCATTTGTGCGTCGTGGTTCATTTCAATCACATGCACATACTTGTGATTGGCGACGAAATCTTTGATCTCGTTTGCCAATGGCAAGGCCTTAATGAGCAAGTAGCTAATCTTATAGCCCTCTTTGGTGAGACGGCTGCGGGCTTCGGCAATGGCCGGGTCGGTTGAACCGTAGCTGATGATAGCGATCTCAGCCCCCTCGACCTCATCCACCATCGGCGCACAAATTTGCGCCAAGTGTGCCCGGGCGCTCTCGAACTTGCGGCCAAGACGGTTCATGTTGGCAACCCACTCTGAACTCTTTTCGGTCAGGCCAGCGGTTTCGTTGTGACCCGAACCACGGGTAAAGTAGGCGCTAAATGGATGCTTGTTACCGGGCAAGGTGCGATAGCCAATACCATCGCCGTCCACATCACGATAACGCGCAAAGCCTTTGAGACGCTCCAAATCGGCTTCGGTCAGCACCTTGCCGCGTTCAAGCGGGGTTTCGGGGTAATCGAATGGCTTGCTCATCCAGTTATTCATGCCAAGATCAAGGTCGCTTAGCACAAACACGGGGGTTTGGAATTTCTCAGCCACATCTTGGGCCTTCCAACCCATTTCAAAGCATTCATATACCGAGCTAGGCAACAAACAAATATTCTTGGTGTCACCATGACCAAGGTAATAGGCCTTCAACACATCACCTTGTGACACGCGGGTGGGCAAGCCAGTGCTTGGCCCCATGCGGGTCACGTCCCAAATCACACACGGGATTTCGGCAAAATAGGCATAGCCGGTAAACTCGCTCATCAGCGAAATACCGGGGCCACTGGTGGTGGTCATCGAACGCGCTCCCGCCCAACCGGCGCCAATAATCATACCGGCGGCGGCCAATTCGTCTTCGGACTGAATAATGCTATAGGTTGGTTTGCCATCTGGCGACTTGCGCAAGATGGGCAAATAGTCGCCCAAGGCATCGGCCAAACTGGTGGCTGGGGTGATGGGATACCACGCCACAAAGTTAACACCACCATAAATTGCACCCAACGCGCCCGCCGTATTGCCATCCACCACAATTAAGCCTTCGGTGGCATTCATCTTTTCGACCCGGAAGGGGTCGGTTTTGGTCCAGTTTTGCGATACCCAGTTATAAGCAGCATTCACAATTGCCATGTTGCTTTGCACAGGCTTATCTTTGCCCTTAAAGTGGTAGCGCAACGCCGCTTCAATCACCGCTCGATCGATCCCAATCAACCACGCCAATGCGCCGACATAAGCCATATTGCGGCCATAGGTACGTAGTTTGGCATCTTTTTCGAGTGGGTCAGCAATCTTCTTGACCGGCAGCGGATAGTGAGACAGATCCTTGCGGTGCATATCCACCTTCACCGAATCGCGGTCACCTGTTTCAGCGTAAATAAACGCCCCACCTGGTGCAGTCTTGTTATAGTCATCTTGCGCCCCTTCTGGGTTGATCGAAATGGTGATTTCGGCAGCATCGGTGCGGGCCACATAACCATCTTTGCTTGCGCGGATGGTATACCAAGTCGGTCGGCCTTGAATGTTCGATGGAAACAAGTTCTTGCCGACGACAGGAATGCCCATTTTGAAGAATGAGCGCAAAATAGTCAGGTTGGCTGTTTGTGAGCCAGACCCGTTTTTGGTGCACGCGACAATCGAGAAATCGTTGATAATCGCGGCACGGCCAGCCTCTGTGCCGCTTGTTTCGGCTTGTGCTGGCGGTGTTACTTCGGTGACTGTTGACATCTTTCTCCCTTCATATGAATTACAAATTACAAATTACAAATTACAAATCAAGTTGCAAGGGTCAAAATAATAGCGAATTCGCAAATCTCCCCCTTCCCAGCCGCCCCCGCAAGTGGGGAAGGCGTGACGCCCCCCTCCCGAATACGGGAGGGGTTGGGGGAGGGGCGATTGAGTGGCTCTGTAATCATCTTGACCCTTACAAATCACAAATTAATTTGTAATTGTTTATCCTCTTTGCTGCAATAGTTTTGTATGCTGCACCAACATGCAATAAGCCTCGTCGCGGTCATTGGCAAGCAGCGCCTCGACAATGCGCTCATGGTAGCGCCATACATCAGTTAAATATGAAATATCGGCATAAACGTTCAAACCAACGGCATCATACGCATCCCAATAGGATTCAAGCAAGCCAATCACAAAAGGGTTGTCTAGTCGTTTAAACAACGTCAGGTGTAATTCGCGGTGCTCAATATCGGGAATGAGGATGAGTTTGCCTTGCAGTTTGGCTTTTGCCGAATCGACAATGTTTTTTAAATCAATAAGGTCTTCTTGGGTTAATTTGGCGGTGGCTTCGTAAAAATAATTAAACTCGATATGATTGCGTAAATCGCTAAATTTTTCGAATTGATGTGGATTGCAAGCGAGCGCAAATAACAAACTAGCACGCACGGCAGGGGTAAAGCTATATGCTTCGAGCTTGATGCCTGTACGGGGGCGGACTTCTACAAGACCCAGTATGCGTGCGCCTTCGAGCTGTTCGCGCAGTTTGCCTACGCTAATGCCCAGTTGACTGCTTAGGTCATCTAAAGCCGGTAACCGGTCACCTGGTTGATGCCCATTAGACGAGATATACCGAAGCAGGTCGGAATCTAATTTATCAAGCTTCATGGCCCGATCTCAGCCCAAAGGCTGAGCATTTCTAATATACTTCTATTCATCCAATGAATCGTATGATTAAAAGAATCATAGCATGACTTGAGGATTTAAAAATGAAAGTTAGCTTAAATTTTTTGCTGTAGGACAAATTTCTAAAAGATGAAGTGAAATCGGCACAACCGCCCTTGTGCAACATTCCACCCGCCGCCCGACCATATAATCAGCATGATGAGTTACTGGGAAAATAAAACCGTGATCGTAACCGGCGGAGCCGGGTTTTTGGGCAGCAATGTGGTCAATAGTTTGCGCGCCAGAGGGTGTAACGATATCATCATTCCGCGTAGCCGTGAATATGACTTGACCCAAATGGATGCTGTAAAACGGCTGTATAACGCTGCTGGTCGCCCTACCATGAAACACCCGATTGTTGTCATTCATTTGGCAGCAGTGGTGGGGGGCATTGGGGCCAACCGTGATAACCCCGGCAAGTTTTTTTACGATAACTTGATGATGGGAACCCAAATGATTGAAGTGGGACGACAAGTCGGCATTGAGAAATTTGTATGTGTCGGCACAGTATGTGCCTATCCTAAATTTACACCGGTTCCATTCCACGAAGATGAGCTATGGAATGGTTACCCTGAAGAAACCAACGCCCCATACGGCATCGCTAAAAAAGCCTTGTTGGTGCAATTACAATCGTATCAACAGCAATATAACTTTAAGGGTGCTTATTTATTACCAGTCAATTTGTATGGGCCGGGCGATAATTTCGACCCAGCCTCCTCTCACGTCATCCCAGCCTTGATCAAAAAATGTGTCGATGCGGTTGAAGAACAAGCCACCCATATCGATGTGTGGGGCACAGGCGCTGCCTCGCGTGAGTTTATTTATGTAGCCGATGCCGCCCAAGGCATTGTTACAGCTGGCGAGAAACTTGGCAACAACGGGCATGAACCCATCGTGCCTATCAATATCGGCGCTCAACGTGAAATTACCATCCGTGAATTAATTCCACTCATCGCAGAACTCACCGGCTTTAAAGGCGAAATTCGTTGGGACAGCAGCAAACCCGATGGGCAACCCCGCCGCTGCCTAGACACCAGCCGCGCCCGTGAATTATTTGGTTTCACAGCCACCACCGATTTCCGCGAAGGGCTACAAGCCACAATTGATTGGTATGTCAAGCATCGCCGCTAATTGACCCAAAGATTTTATATCGTGATCACGATATGATCTTTAGCACAAATTCCTAAATGATGAAAGACCGATTTCACTGTCTATGCCCCAAAGCGTGGCTTTAGGGCATAGATAGTGAAATCGGCAAAATATTT
>JAGWYZ010000273.1 GCA_018969115.1 Chloroflexota bacterium
TGGGGTATGGGGTATGGGGTATAGGGTGACAATTTGCTACTTGCCATTCTGTACCCTACCCCCCACACCCTATCCCCCGCACCCCGCACCCTATCCCCCATACCCCGCATACCCCGCACCCTATCCCCCGCACCCTACCCCCCATACCCCGCACCCTACCCCCCATACCCCATACCCCATGAAACTAAGCCCCGAACAAAAACGACTACTCGCCGCCATCGCGGCTGGTCAGCGGCTCAAAGACCACCGCGATATCGAAGGCGGCAAAAATTACCGACTGTATACCCTCGATGGCGCAGCCCAAGTCATTCAGCCAGCCGATGTGGCAGCCTTGGTCGAGCTTGGCCTGATCAGCAGCAACAAAAAATTTCCATCAGCTACCTATTGGCTCACCCCGCAAGGGCAGCAATGCGTCATTGGTTTAACTTGACAAGGTCAGATTAAAAAGACGTATGCCGATTTCACTATACCCTCCTCTGCCGGAGGCAGAGGAGGGCATAGTGAAATCGGCGAAAACTTGTTTTCATTTGCTAATGTGACAATGTCAAGCCAGGCGGTGAGTGAAAATCAAAAAAAACAAGGATAGACAGGATAAACAGGTTATTTTTATCCTGTTCATCCTGTCTATCCTTGTTTTTTTAATTCGACTTACACCCCGCATGATCAACCCATACCCCATGCGCGGCCTGTTGCAGCGCCGCCCGAAACGGTGGCGGTATCATCATCTTGACCATGCGGTCGCCCTGCATCTGCACACATACATACACCGTCTCGACCACCGCAATAACGGCCGGTTGCCCATAAATGCGGAACTCGGTGCGCAAGGTAAATGAGGTATTGCCAAGCTGAAGTGGCACAACCGACAAGGCTAAGACCTGATCAAAACGGGCTGGGGCCTTCCATTCGGTCGTCTGCTTCACCAATTGATAATCAATCAGCCCCGTCATCATGGGGTCGGCGTAGCCGATAGCACGGGTAAATTCATACACCGCAATATCGACATAATCGCTGTAACGGGCATTAAATACCACTTTTTGCGCGTCACATTCTTGGTAGCGCACCCGCAGGGTATATAAAAATGGGTCAAGGCAAGTCATGCCACACCCACCTCTACCTGATAATGAACCTGCTCACCGGGCGCGAGGTCGCGCAAGCGGCCTTGGCGACGACGCAAGGCACGTGGCCCCTCATGCGTCGTGCAAGGCTCGATGGCATTGACATATGACCCCGCTTGCAACATCTTCCATTGCGACAATGCGGGTAATTCGGCAGCACGATAACGCACAAAGACATCGGGGCCAATGCGACTGCGCAAATAAGCCGTCACGCTACCATCGGCAGTTGGGCGCGGGTTATGAAAAAACACTTGCGCCTGCGTTGCTGGGTCAGCAGGGGCAAAATCGGTATAATCGCTGGCGGCAACCGCAACATCTGCCCCAAACATCGTGGTTACATCATGCGTGTCAACCTCTAGCCGCGTACCCGGCGCAATGACCGGAAAACCAAAGTTGATGTGATACAGCATCATATGCGGAACCGGCACAAACGAGTCATTCAGCACCGTATCTTCAATCTTAAGCGTACTTGCGCCCAGCTTGGTGCTAATTCGCCGATAAAGCACCAAATTGGGGGCGGGCAATTGGGCCTCGCGCACCTCACCTTCAATCCGCAACACATAATCATCCCCCTCCCATCCAGCAAAAGTGCGCACATGGGTAGGGGCAATGTGGCTGATGCGACCATGCAGCCCCCATTTTTGGCCTTCACTCTCTTCGGTTTGACCAAAATGCGACAAGCCGCAGGTGGTGACCAAGCCACCGCCAAAGGTGCGCACCCAATTGCCCTCTTCTGGCTCATAAAAAGCCGGCCCACCAAGCGCCGGGTGCAGCCACGCCAATGATGCCCCTTTATATTCAGCTGGGCCAATGTCCATCCCACGATCAATCCAAACAGTAAAACGAAACCCACTGCCGGTCCAAACCTCGGCAGCCCTCATGCCGCGGGCCTTGCCTTCACTATATTCAACCAGCCGCACCCCGGCCAGTTGGTCGATGGTGGCGGTATGGGCACGTAGCTCGGCAGGGCTAAATTGTTGACCAAAAATATGTGGCATAAGCTCTTTTGCTCCTTTGCTTTTTTGCGCTTTTGCGCTTTTTAACCTATTTTAAAGTATCATCTCAATAATTTGGGGGAAACCCTAAAGGTGTAATGCCCAACGCACTATGTCATATAGTGGGTTGGGCGCAAACCAGTTTTATTTCCCTCGGTTTTTTGAGATAATACTATTTTAACTTTTAACGTTATCAGCGTTTCATTTTATGCAAAAAAGCAAGTCGCAAACATGCGGTCTTAAGCCTTGTTTGGTATCGCTATAATATAGGTAGATGATTCTTGATCTAAAAGACGTGCAATTTTTGGTAGACAGCTCAGGAAACCCAAGTGGTGTGCTTATAACGCCTTGGGCTTGGGCACGCCTTGCCGAGTTGTTGTCGTTGCCACCCTTAACGATAAATAAGAATATTGCTTCATCATTATCATTCCCTAGTGATATACAAGATTTAGAAGCAAATCAACTGCGCCACCAATTTGAACGTCATATAGGCGGGGTAAGCTTGGGTCACCCTACTGATATGAATAATGATCAAATAGATGCTGATATCGCAAGCCAAATATGAACGCGATTTTTCTGGACACTTCGGGTCTATTTTGTTTACATCACAGAGATGAAATTTATCATTTTCAGGCTAAAGATTACTTTAATAACGTAAAGCAAAAAGTAACCCATAGCTATGTGCTCTCCGAATTCGTCGCCTTAGCGCAAGCGCGACGACTGCCTCGGTTATCAGCCCTATCTTATATTTCAGATATCGTTACACACCCAGATTTGCAAACGATTTGGGTGGATAGAACATTGCACGACAAGGCAATGACATTACTAAAAACACGCTTAGATAAGACATATTCGCTTTGTGACGCAGTTAGCTTTGTTGTAATGCAACAACTTCTCATTACAGATGCGTTAACAACGGATCATCACTTCACTCAAGCAGGATTTCAACAATTACTAACACTTAATTAATTTTCGGGAGAAAACAATAAAATGAAACTGGTTGTCACTGGATCAAAAGGCCTCATTGGCCGACACACTGTCGAATACGCCAATACCCAACCCGGCGTAGCGGTTTTTGGCGTAGATCATGTTGGGGTGGGCAGTTGGCCCAATCACTACCGCATGGCCGACTTGACCGACTTGGGTCAAACCTATAGTGCCTTGGCGGGGGCCGATGCCGTTGTACATTTGGCGGCCATCCCCGATCATGGCATGGTCGAAGAGCCGAAATTGTTCATGTCAAACATCGCCAGCACCTATAATGTGTTTGAAGCTGCTCGTAATTTAGGCATCAAGCGCGTGGTGTGGGCCTCGTCCATTCAAGTCAATCGCACCGTATTGATGCAGCACGACACCCGCTATCAATATTTGCCCATCGACGAGGCGCACCCGGTTGACCCACAAAACGACTATGCGCTTTCAAAATATGTGGGCGAGGTGATGGCCGAAAGCTATGCCAAAACCTATGGGCTGTCGGTCGTCAGCCTGCGCTTTACTGCGATCACCCACCCCGATAATATGAAAGACTGGCCTTGGGCCAAAGCCACCGCCCCCCATTGGGCGCTCTATGCCTATGCCGATGTGCGCGATGCCGCCCGCGCTTGTTTCTTAGCGGCAACGACCGAGTTGCCTTCACACTCACACCACGTAGCCTTCATCGTCGCCAAAGATAGCATGGTCGCTACGCCCTCTGCCGAAATCGCCAGCCAATTTTTCCCTGATGCCGAGGTGCGCGGCGATTTGAGCGGCAATGTTTCGTTGGTGAGCAACGCCACCGCTAAGCGTTTGTTTGGCTTCGAGGCGCAATATTCTTGCCGCAAATAAAAATGAAACCCATAACCCAGCACTTGATGCAAGAGTGCAGACACCTACAACAAGGCCTTTAAAGTGGCACGCAGTGAATTGCGTGGCGGCCCGTTGAAAGCCGTGCCAGTTCTGATCCTTGGGCGGGGGTTTTGGTTAAATTTTCGGGGAGTTCGCGCCCATAAGGTTCGCGTTGCTTGACCTCACAGGTGAATGAAGATTGATGCAAAAACAAGGATAGACAAGATGAAAAAGATAAAAATATCCTGTTCATCTTGTCTATCCTTGTTTTTTAACCCAACTTACATGGCTACTATATTATAGGCTGTCAACGACATCACCACAGCGTCGCCCATTTGCGATTGCCTGCCGGTGAATTTTGCGGTCTGAAACAAACAAGGTGGCTGTGTTCTTCTTGGCTGTTGCGGCAGGTAGCAAGCGGAAAATTGCCACACTGCCTTATGAAATGAAGCCCTGCACAAAAAAGGGGGGGGGCTTTTGCGCCTGTGTGCCTTTGCCTGAAATTAATTTTTGACACCCCTCAAACCCTAATCTCTTGGCAATCTATGGCCATACTAGGCAAACACTGGGGGATTTGATTTGCTTGAGCGCATGCAGCCATCGCGGATGGCTGCATGTGCTTTCGTTTGAATCGCTTAAGGCTTTCCCAGACTCAAGTCACCGCTTCGCGCCCTTGTAGTTCGCGTCCTCAAGGTTCGCGTATTTGAGGTTCGCGCCCCTGAGGTCCGCATCCTGGAGGTCCGCGTCAAAGAGGTTCGCGCCGCTGAGGTTCGTGCCTCTGAGATTCGCACCCGCAAGATGCGCGTCCTTGAGGTTCGCGCCATCAAGGTTCGCGCTCTCAAGGTTTGCATTCTCGAGGTACACGTAGTTGAGGTTCGCTTTGCTGAGATTCGCTTTGCTGAGGTTCGCATCCTCGAGGTGCGCGCCTGCAAGATTCATGCCACTGAGATTCGCGCCATCGAGGTCAATATGCTCTCCATCATTCTCATATCGCCAGGCATTCCATGCATCTACACCAGATCTCAATATTGTTAGTTGATTGTCATTCGCCATAAAATTCTGCCTTATATTTTAAAAAATTCATTCTAAAGTCACCTTAATGTCGTTACATTAAGAAAGCGTAATGCCGATTTTCGTAGAGGGCAACAGGATGCTTGCAGCATTCTGTTGCCGCAAAACGCGCATGACAGGGATTACGCAGCAATTATACGACATGGCTACTATATTATAGGCTGTCAACGACATCACCACAGCGTCGCCCATTTGCGATTGCCTGCCGGTGAATTTTGCGGTCTGAAACAAACAAGGTGGCTGT
>JAGWYZ010000274.1 GCA_018969115.1 Chloroflexota bacterium
ATAGTTTTATTTAAGGGTGAGAGGTTTCTTTCACGCTCGCTTTTGCTTGCCTTGGCTTCGAAGTGGGCTTTATTTGCCACTCACTGGGGTCGTTTTGTTAAATTTTTTTTAGCCTAAACTACTGTTTAAGCAACACTCTCTAAAACCCACGTCAGCGAATATTCACATTTGATGGTGCACGAAGATTACGCATTAAAACGCCGCATGAACGCATCTCGAATCATACAGGTTGTAGCCAAGGCTACCGCTATTACAAAATTCGTGCTTCAGACCTGAAGCCGATGAAAACCTTGGCATTGATGCTCGATAAAAAGTAATCCTAGGGTGATTAGTTAATTGGTTGATTGATTGATTAGTTGATTCATAACTCACCAATCAACTATTCAACTATTCAACTGTTCAAACTTCTCCATCACCACATCGCAAACCGTTGCGGCATTATAATTCTTGGCCATGCCCCAATCATTGCGTGCCAATATCCTTAGCCAACGCGACATCAATAAAGAAACATTTGTTGAACCATGGCCTGAAGCTGGGCTAATGGTAACGGATAGCCCAAATGACCCACAACCGGCGCTAACGTTTGATGCACATGGTCGTGTAATTTCACTTGATGGCAGACCCCGTGCCAATTTTGACGTAATCGACACCTTTATCGCCGATCATGCGCTTGACCTTGAGGCTGCACCAGAAGCGATGGCGATGCCAAGCTTAAACATTGCACGCATGTTGGTCGATATCAACGTGCCAGCAGCCGTTGTGCGCAGATTAGCCAATGGCTGTACCCCTGCAAAATTATGTGACATCGTGCGGCATATGAATGTAATCGAGATGATGATGGGGTTGACAAAAATGCGGGTGCGCCGACAGCCAGCCAATCAAGCCCATGTCACCAATCGGCGCGAAAACCCAGCCTTATTGGCCGCCGATTCAGCCGAAGCCACCCTACGCGGGTTTGCCGAGGTTGAAACGACGGTCGGTATTGCCCGTATGGCCCCACTCAACGCACTGGCGATTTTGGTAGGCACTCAAACGGGTGCGCCCGGGGTGCTAACCCAATGTGCTATCGAAGAGAGCATGGGCTTGCGTTTGGCGATGAAAGGACTGGTGAGCTATGCCGAAACGTTGTCTGTTTATGGGACCGAGCGCTCATTTATTGATGGCGACGATACGCCTTGGAGCAAGGGCTTTCTCGCCAGTGCTTATGCTTCACGTGGGGTCAAAATTCGCTTTACCAGCGGCACTGGCAGCGAGGCCCTGATGGGCAGTTCTGAGGGGTGCTCGATGCTTTACCTCGAAGCCCGTTGTTTGTGTGTTACACGCGGGGCAGGTAGCCAAGGGGTGCAAAATGGCTCGATCTCGTGTATCGCATTGCCAGAAAGCTTGCCCGGAGGCGTGCGAGCGGTGTTAGCCGAAAATTTACTCGCATCGATGCTGGGGCTAGAGGTCGCTAGCGGTAACGATGCACTCGCTTCACATTCACAAATTCGCAAATCGGCCAAGCTGATGTTGCAGTTTATCCCCGGCACCGATTTTATTTTTAGTGGTTATAGCGCCGTGCCGCGCCGCGATAATATGTTTGGCGGTGGCAATTTTGATGCCGAAGACTTCGACGATTACAACGTGCTACAGCGTGATATGCAGGTTGATGGGGGATTGCGCCCAGTGCAGCCTGAAGCCATATTAAAACGCAGACGTGAGGCGGCACTGGCGATACAAGCCATTTATACCCATCTAAATTTTCCGCCAATTACTGATATTGAGGTTGAAGCCGCCACCTATGCCCACGCTAGCGAAGATATGCCCGAACGCGATATTGTGGCTGATTTGGCGGCGGCTGATCGCTTTTTATACAGCGACATGACCGTGCAAACGGTAGTCGAGGCTTTACACGCGGCTGGATTTGATGACACCGCCCGTAATATCGAGCAAATGCTCTATCAACGCACACTGGGCGATTATTTACAGCCCGCCGCCATTTTTGTGCCAAATTCAGCCATCAATCAGCCGCCCATCCGCGCTGCCTCGGCCATCACCGACCCCAATGATTATTGCGGCCCGGGCACTGGCTATCGCGTAACAGGCGCACGTTGGGATGAGATTCAGCACATCCCACAAGCACAATCCCCGCGCGATTTTATTGCTGACCGAATTGGCACGCCAATGAAAAATTTGCACGATTTGGCAGATGCCAAAATCGGTTCATATAACGAGGTCATTTTGGCGGTAGGGCCAGCCTTTGGTCGGCATCTCACAAAAACCATTAATGGGCTTGATCATGAGCGGGTGTTAGAGGCCATTTTTACGGGTGTGGCCAAAGAAGGCATGACGGCACGGCTAGTGAGGGTATATCACACCTCCGATTGTGCCGCGATCGGTTATGTCGGCGCAGAATTAAGCGGCAGCGGCATCGCGATTGGTTTGCAAAGCCGCGGCACTACCGTCATTCACAAAAAAGGCTTCCCACGTTTGCATAATTTAGAGTTATTTTCATTTTCACCTAGCCTAACGCTCGAAATTTATGAAAATATTGGCCGCAACGCCGCCAAATATGCCCAAGGCAAAACTGTAACGCCCATTAAACCCAGCATTGACAATTGGGCACGGTTGCGGCTGATTGTGAAAACAGCGTTATTACATCGGCGCGAAACCGAAGCGATTGAAAACAAAAACCCCAAAGAAGTATATTTTGATTGGGAGCCAGACATTTAGACCTATGAGCAATTTTTCTATCTCTCCCGAAACCCTGCGCGCCCAAGCACAGGCAGCTCAAGATGCTGGGTTTATACAGCTTGGCGAAAACATGCGCCGCGCAGCAGAATTAACCCGTGTGCCTAATGAGCGTTTGTTACGAATGTATGAATTATTGCGCCCCGGACGCTCGACCCAAGCCGAGCTTGAAAGTGTTGCTCAAGAATTGAGCGAAAAATATAATGCGCCATTGACCTCGGCCTATGTTCGTGAAGCAATTCAAGTTTATGCCGAACGCAAATTATTTCGGTAAAACACGGCAAAACCTGTCGGAATTATCGATGCATCTTCACAACAAATCGAAATCACTATGCCTTCGGGAGCAGGGGCTTTGCCCCTGCTCCCGAAGGCATAGTGATTTCGACAAAAATTTGTTTTACTTACCCCGTTTTATTGAAAAATTTAGGCAACAACTTTTTTGATTGGTTTACCGCCGGTAGTAGTGTTTTTTACATATTGTTTGGCTTCTTCGGCAACCGTCACCCAATATGAAATGACCTCTTCGGGGAATAGATCGTTTGGTGGTTGGGCTAACATCACCCAATCACGCATTGGGTTGCCCATATTGCCAGGGTCAAATGGCTCACCTTTTTTTGAATTGAGCAATTGCTGTGCACGAATCGGCCCCACTTTGGCAATTAAACGCCCAGTATGCAAGCCCACAAACGCCTTTCCCGCTATTTTTGCGCAGCGCATTCCAAACATGGTACTGGTTTTTATTGCCGAATCATTAAGTAGATTCCGCAATACCTCATCAAACAGCTTGCCCGCCGACATACCCTCTGTTGTATATCGACTTTGATGTAAAGTCAATCAATAAACACTTTTAGTTTACTGAGACTATATCCAAGTAATGCTTCGATTATTTGCAATCAAGATATCTGCACAGATTCATATCAGACCAAATACAGAAAGTGCGATGCAAAGTTATAAATAAAGGATGAAGGGTGAGGGATGAAGGATAAATCATATTTCTTCATCCTTCATCCCTCACCCTTCATCCTTTATTCTTCATCCTTTCGCCTTGAGCAATTTTTCGGCGGCGGCTTGCAGGGTTGCATCGCGTTTGCAATAGGCGAAGCGCACAAAATTAGAGCCACGTGAACGATCCCAGAAAAAAGAGGAGCCGGGCACAGTGGCAACCCCAACCTCTTTGATCAAACGCATACCAAAAGTCACGTCATCTTCATCAGGGCTGCGACGCAGGGCGCTAAAGTCGGCCATAATGTAATATGCACCTTCGGGGTCGGTGGGGGCAAAGCCCGCCTGCTTCAGCACATCTAACAAAAATAAACGCTTATGATCATATTCGCTGCGCAGGCCAGCAAAATAATCACGCCCCATATTAAGGGCAGCTGCCCCAGCCTCTTGCAAAGGATGTGGCGCACCCACAGTTAAAAAATCATGCACTTTGCGAATAGCATTTGTGATATCGGGCGGGGCCACACAGTAGCCCAAACGCCAACCGGTGACGCTAAACGTTTTGCTTAGGCCACTGATGGTAATGGTGCGGTCAGCCATGCCGGGCAAGGTGGCAATAGGAATATGCTGGCGATTGTCGTAAATAATAAACTCGTAAATTTCGTCGGTGACGGCCAACACATTGTGCTGTAAACATAGCTCGGCAATGAGCGACATCTCAGCTTGGGTAAACACATGCCCAGTTGGGTTATGGGGCGTATTGACAATGATGGCTTTGGTTTTGGAGTTAAAAGCCTTACGTAATTCATCGGGGTCAAATGCCCAAGTGACCCCGCCGCCGGCAGTGGGGCTAGGAGCAAGCGTCACAATACGCGGGGTAGCACCACTCAGCCACGAGTCTGGGCCATAATTTTCGTAAAACGGCTCAAAAATAATGACCTCATCACCCGGATTACAAATCGCCATGAGGGTGGCAATCATGCATTCGGTAGCACCGCAGCAAACCACAATATTTTTTTCTGGGTCAACATCCATTTCATACCAACGTTTGTAATGCCCACTGATAGCGTTGCGCAAATTGGGTGTGCCCCAAGTGATGGCATATTGATTGTAATCTTCACGAATCGCCCGCACAGCAGCTTCTTTAACCGCTTCGGGAGCCGAAAAATCAGGCAGGCCTTGCGACAAATTGACCGCACCCGTAGCGCGTGCGACACGAGTCATTTCGCGGATGACCGATTCGGTAAATTGTTGGGTGCGAATAGAGGTGCGTACAGTAGATGACATGTGGCGATTTTACTATCGTGTGGGTAAGATTTTACATTTAGATAACGCAATAAAACGACTATAGAATTTCAATCTCGAAGGCATCTAATAAAGCAAGCACTTCAGGTAAAGAAAATTGGGCTTTTTTAATATTTATGCTTTAAAAATCGGCATGGTTCAAAAAGCCACAAAGTTAGATTGACACTTTAGGTGAAAAACCCAGCAAAGTCAAAGGATCATCGGGCACGTCTAAATCAACTAATTGGGCAGGGCTATACCCCGCCCGTTTGCCACGGTT
>JAGWYZ010000275.1 GCA_018969115.1 Chloroflexota bacterium
GTTACTGATTGGATCTGAAGGAGCCAAGGCCGCGACGCTGCCGGTATTGTTGGGCGGGCTTGGGTTGTTTTTGGGGCTGGAGGTGGTTTTTCGCCGCCGCATTCGTTGGCGTAGCGTTGGCGTATTTGGGCTGACTTTGCTGGTATTGGGCTTATTTTTTGCACTGGTTTACCGCAACAGCGAGGCCGTTTCGGGTTTTCGCCCATTCAATAGTGTGCTGGCAATGCCAGCCTTACAGCCATTGTGGCCGATGCTAAGTGATTTGCCACGCCTTATACGCTGGGCTGTCACCGCCATCATGATTCCCATCGGCGCATTTGCCCATATGCCGTTGCATTGGCTGGGGCTAGGGCTAGGAATGGCGACCCAACGCAAGGCCATCCTCAGCGCCCTTGTTGTACCCGACCCACCCAAACACCTCGATCGCCAAATCTATTTGTTTTGTATTTTTGCCACTGGCATGGGCGCATTTTTACTACTCAGCTATTCCAATTTGGCCCAAACCTATTTCATCCTCTATGCTTATCCGGCGGCTTGCGCCTTGGCGGCAACTGGGCTAGCCAATATTTTAAGCACGCCGCGCAAATTAACCACCTTGCCCGCGCTGGCACTGGCGCTCATCGCCATGTGGTCCGCCGCCGATTTCCCAATCGACAACGCCCCAAAGTTCATGCGCTGGCTGCGCGGCGAAACGACCTACTCACAAGAAGACCGTGCCTTGACTGCCGAATTGCTCGCAGGGCTGCGCTGGCTGCGCGGCAATACCGACCCAGATGCCATCTTAGCCGTCAACAACCAGCGCCTGTTACAGCGTTTTCCGGGCAATGGCTACTATTGGTATTATTCGGCCTATAGCCAACGGCGTGTGTTTTTAGAGGGCTGGGTTTATACCGACCGCGCCCGACGGCTGGGCTACACGCGGGTGCAAGATGAGGCTTTTCATCCCTTTGCCGAGCGAGCCGCGCTAAACCGTCGTGTGTTTGAGCAAGCCGATTCCGCCGCCCTCGCCACGCTTGTGCGTGATTTTGGCGTTGGTTATTTGTTGGTCGATAAACAGCACGGCACGGCTTCGCCCGAATTGGGCAAATTAGGGCGGGTTGTGTTTGAAAATACGGCGTTGGTGGTTTATGCGATAAACGAATGAGCAATAACGACCCAGTTATACTGCCACACACGTAGCTTTTCAATAAACAGTGGAAATTAAAACAAATTTTTGCCAAACGCACCTAGCAATCAATTAACCCACGTTTTGCTTGTTGGTGTAAGCCTATAGGTCATTTCAGCCTCAGCCCATTTCTTTTATGAGCATTCATTCCCTTTGCAAACCACGCCCCTCTGTATTTATCGCCGATCGCCGTGCCACAGTGCTCAATCTTGATACCTTTTTCAAGGGGCAAGTCAACGGCAATGAATTTTTTGAGGAAAATTTCTTTACCAATGGGATGTCTACCTTGGTTGACCGCGCTTTTCGCCATTTGGGGGGCATCGGGGCTGGCTCATCTGTCTTTTTGCTCTCACAGGCGATGGGCGGCGGCAAGACACATAGCATGATTGCCCTAGGGTTATTGGCCCGTGACCCCGAACTACGCAAAAAAGTGCTGGGTGAGCAAAACCCAGCCCCTAAATTAGGCAAATGCCGGGTGGTTGGGTTTAATGGGAGAAGCACCGATGCAGTGGGTGGTATTTGGGGGGCAATTGCGGCGCAGCTCGACAAGGCGCAGCAATTTGCCCGCTATGTCTCGCCGTTGCTCAGTGCCCCCGGCCCAGAGGCTTGGAAGCAACTGCTTGGCATTGAGCCATTGGTATTTTTTCTGGATGAGCTACCCCCTTATTTAGAGTATGCCGTTGCCGTACCAGTGGGCAATTCTGACCTTGGGGTGGTCACCACCACAGCGCTAGCAAACTTGTTTATTGCTGTTGCCGAAATGGACAATGTCTGTTTGGTGATTTCTGATTTGGCTGGAACGAATTTCAGCATTGGTCAGTCGAATCTTGAAGCAGCCTTTAATCGCGCTGTGCAAGGCATAACCTCTGAATCGCGGCGAATTGCCGTGCCCATCACCCCAGTCAACCCCAACGGTGACGAGTTGTATCACATTTTGCGCAAACGTCTATTTGAACAGGTGGCCCCAGAGCCAGAAATACATACCGTCGCCGCCGCTTATCGCGATGCCTTGCGTGAAGCCACCCGCATGAACTTAACCAGCACCTCGCCTGAATCGTTATATACCCGCATCTGCGATTCATATCCGTTTCACCCGGATTTGCGTGAACTGGTGGGGAAATTTAAAGAAAATGAAGGCTTTCAGCAAACGCGCGGCGTCATTCGCCTCATGCAAATGATCATTTCTCGGCTTTGGACCTCGAATCAAGCCAAGGGGCTTGATTTGATCCATCCTTACAATCTCGATTTAAATTTAGACGAAATCGCCTCTGAAATTCGCACCATCAACCCATCCCTGAGCGAGGCCATTGCCCATGATATTGCACACGGTGGCGATGCTGAAGTAGAACAAATTGACCTGAATAATGGCAACTCGGATGCATCTGATGCAGCCCGTCTCATTCTGGTGGCATCGTTGTCAACCACGCCCGGGGCCATTCACGGGCTGCGCGAATATCAGTTGGTGGATTGTTTGCAACGACCCGGGCGGGATCTTTCGACGTTTAAAGCCAATGTCTTAGACAAGCTGGCTACCCGTGCTTGGTATCTGCACAATTCTGCCGATGGTCGCCTCTTTTTTAAGAACCAACAAAACCTAGCCGCCAAATTGCGCGCAACTGCGCTTTCGCTGCATTCAGAAACGGTTGACCGCATGTTGCGCGAACACTTAGAATCTTACTTTTCGGCCTCACTGCGTGATTGTTATCAGGTGGTTAAGGTGTTGCCACCGCCCGATCAAGTTCAGATTGAGCAAGAAAAGACCACGCTCGTCATCGTGCGCCCCGGGGGGCAGGCCAATCAGTTGCCCATTTCGGCAGATTGGCAGGCTTGGTGGCAGCAGCAGCCATATAAAAACCGTGTGCTCTTTCTCAGCGGCTCGCGTGACACTTTTCAAAAAGTGTTGGATGCGGCGCGGCAAACCCGCGCCTTGCAAAGCATTCAAGATGAACTACGGGCCGAAAACACCCCTTCGAATGACCCGCAATGGCAAGCCTTAGACAGTTTACGTGACCGCATCGGTTTGCAATTTACGGCCGCGTTAAAAGAAGCCTTCGATCAAATCGTCTATCCCTCTATTAACACGGCATTGCGCAACACCGGCACAGATTTGGCCTTTGCAGGCAACCAGAACGGCGAAGCCACCATTCGCAAAACCCTAGAAGGCACACAAAAATTTACCACCAAGATCGACGATGACAGCTTTCGCAGCCGCGCCGAGACACGGCTATTTGGTGGCCCCGATACCAAAGTGGTGCTGTGGGCAGACTTTAAACGGGCCGCTGCGGTCAACACCAACTGGCCCTTGCATAAAGTTTCGGCGTTCGATGACCTAAAAGCTGCGTGTTTGCGGCAAGGCTTTTGGCGCGAAGAGGGCAATCATGTCCGGCGCGGCCCCTTTCCACCGCCTACACCCGAGGTAAACATCCGAGAACTTTCGCAAGACCCAGACAGTGGCATTACTTATTTAAAAATTGAGCCATTGCATGCGGCAGCAGTGCTGTATGAAACCGGCGATTCAGAACCCACCCCAGTCTCTAGCCCAGTGCCAACCCCCACCCGTTTTGAGGCCAAGCGCTTAGCTTATCGTTTTTTGGCGGTTGACCCAAACGACCCAGCGCGTAGCAGTGTGGTAAAAGAATGGAAGGCCAAACTGACGCTGAAATATCAACTGCATGATCGGGGTGATCATCACGAGATGGAACTTTTGGCATTGCCGAAAAATAATGGCATCGTTATTCGCTATACCACCGATGGCACCTCGCCCAACCATGCGGCGGCAGCCACCTATGCTGGCCCGTTTCGCGTGCCGCCGCATTGCCGCGTGGTGTGTGCCTTGGCCACGGCCCCCGAATTTGAGCTAAGCTCCGAAGCACTGCGTATTTCAATCCCTCAACCCGGCCAAGAACCACGCACGCTAAACCCAGCCTTGCCAGCACGTTGGCAACAACCAACCAAGTGGGATGATGCTGGCGCGGTTTGGGATGGCCTTCGACGGCTAGAAATGGCCCAGCAGGTGACTGCCTATGAGATTAGCCTGACTGCCGAGAGTGACGATGGACAACAAAATGTTGATTTTTCGGGTGCGATCGAAACAGGCTACAGCGCCGCCGATTTACAACACATTGCCAATAAACTGCAAGACTTGGTCAATGGGGGCAGCCTGCGTATGACGATTGGCGCACTCGGCTTTGTCACCGGGCAAGCACTGCTCGACTGGCTCAGGGCCAGCAATCAACCATTTGTGTTTGCAAAGGTGAAACAATAAAGATGGCGGCACGCAAGATCATCGGTTTGGGATTTTTGCCAGAGGAGGCACGTCATGGCTTTTTGATTTATATTTCCAAAGGCCAAGCCATGAATGATAGGGTGTTCATAGCTGAACACCGAGAGATAGACCTAGCGCCCTTGGGCAGCCAAATGATGAACCCCCCCACGCTTAATGAGGCCGCATTGCGTGTGGTGATTGATCGCAAACGCTGGTTGGCCTTGGCCCCAGCCTTTTGGGAAGAGGCCAATCGCCGTTTGCGTGCCAATGGGTTGCCGCATGCCAAATTTCAAAAGAACCCGAGCAAGCCAGTGCCAGTGCACCCATCGCTGGGCAAAGAGTTGTGTGTGTTGTGTTGGGCGGTCGAAGAAGCCGCGCCGGATGACATTCCCAATGCCTTGCGCAACTGGGAAGCCTTGGCCCCCGAAGAGCGCTGGTGGCTGTTTACCATGACCGTCGCCACCACCGGCCAAGCCATGCAAAAGGGCATCGGTTGGCGTAAAGCCCTGCGCGCGGCCCTTGCCGATAACCCTTTTGTCAAAGGTGAGGGGCTTTCGCCCAAATCGCGCCGCGAATTGCTGGCCCATACCCAACTCTCACTCGTGCTTTAACCTTTGCCCTGCATAATTCAAGCTTCTGTAAGATTCAAGATGATCGTAGTGTCACGCAATTGCCCCCCTCCCAGCCTCCCCCGCAAGCGGGGGAGGAGCAATACACCCCTCCCCCGCAAGCGGGGGAGGCTGGGAGGGGGGAACATTGCGTACTGGCTATCATTTTCATCCTTCATCCTTCATCCTTCATCCTT
>JAGWYZ010000276.1 GCA_018969115.1 Chloroflexota bacterium
GACGTTCACTAAAATTTGCTTCGTATGTTTTTTGAGCCATTTCATCCCATTCTGATGAAAAGACACATTTTGCCCCAGCCGATTCAAATGCAAGACGAAAACCTCCGATACCAGCAAAAAGATCAATAAAAGTAAAAACAGGATTTGGTAACATGCAAATAATGCTTTCTCCTTTACAGATTTTCATTCACAAAACGAGGGAGACGCGATAAATTTTCTATAAAATCAGATTTCAATGGTTTGCCAATAAAAGCACGATCAAAGAATTGAAACATGCCGCGATGTTGGGGATTGTTGATTTCATTGTAAAAATTTACTGTGACAAACCCAACCAACGGCATAGAAGTGCTTTTATACGTGATGTTGTATTTTTCTTTAATTGGATTATCTGAGGTCGCTATTTCCAGCAGTAATTTCCATTTGTAAGTTTGCCCAGCCCGTTCTCTTAATGAGGTTTTGAGTGAAATAATAAAGCACTTGTTTAGCTGATTGGTCTCAGTGACAGAATAAATTGCTAAATCCATGTCTGGCTTTTGTGTTTCATCACCTACACCAATAGTGACCATGTCACTAATAAGTGCATGTTTGGCTGGATTGGAGGTGATAAAAATATTGGATCGAATTTCGCCTTGCGATTTTAGCTTCAGAAAGGTATATTTCACAAGTTGTGAGAATGCACTGCCAGCAATAGATTTTCGAGCTTGGGCTTTGTCTTTAATTTGACCGTTGTTTTGACGCTCGTCTAGCAAACGTTCAACCGAAGGTTTGGAATTAACTAAAACATCATGCAGATAATCTAAGGATTGCGCCAAATCCAAACCATGTCGTTTTTGATGTGTTTCAAGCTCACTTAGGATCGGAATCATGTAATAGACTTGCGATATTTTGCTCAAATCATTTAGTTCGGATTCATTTAGGCTTGTCATCTTTCTTGTCATTGTCTCATTATTTTTCTTCAACCTGCATCAACACTTTCAACACCCCCGCCCGCTGCGCATGTTCGAAGGCCTGCACC
The DNA here is from genome assembly GCA_018969115.1 of Chloroflexota bacterium. Lineage (GTDB taxonomy): Bacteria > Chloroflexota > Anaerolineae > J036 > Brachytrichaceae > AQU-03. The sequence goes on from JAGWYZ010000276.1 coordinate 1,016, forward strand.
CCTTGCTCGATTGGGTAACGGGCGTGAATGAGCGATTGCACATCGATGCGTTTGGCGGCCAGCAGACGCAGCGCGGCATCGAAGGGGCCGCAGCGTGAGCCGACGATGCTGATTTCATCGACCACAATCATGGTGAGGTTGACCTGTGGCAAGCCATGATAAGTGCTTTTGAGCACCAGCGTGCCACGTGGGCGCAACATGCGGCGGGCGGTCTCAAAGCCAGCTGGCGAGCCGGTGCATTCGACCACCACATCAGCCACCCGCGCCCCAGAGCCGTAATCGGCGACCCACTCGCTGACCAACATGGTATGAATGCCACGCTGCCCCAAAATAGCCAGTTTGTTGGCGTGTTTGCCCACTGCGGTTAAATGGCAGCCAGTGGTGGCCAGCACTTGCGCACACAACAACCCCAATTTGCCATCGCCCAACACTACCACACGGTCTGTGGTTTTAATATGCACCTGCTCAAGAATTTGGCAGGCGGCGGCCAACGGCTCGACAAATACCGCTTCTTCATCGCTGATGTTGGCTGGCACACGCAACAAATTGGCAATCGGCAGGCTGACAAAATCGGCAAATGCGCCATCGCGCCGGTCGATGCCGAGCGTGTTGCGGCTGGGGTCTTGGGCGCGTTCAAAATAATCGCGCGAATTGGATTCACACGGCACACAATTGATCTCGCCCACCACGCGCTCGCCGACTTTAAAATCGGCGGGGGCAAATTGGGCTGAGCCGTTTGGGTAGGGCGATATTGATTCGATGACACCGACAAACTCGTGGCCCGGCACGCCCCGAAAGCCAAAATAACCGCGTTGCAGTTCAATATCGGTGTTGCACACCCCTGCACAGGTCACCCGCACAATGGCTTCGCCCGCGCTTGGGGCTGGTTTGGGGTAATTTGGCTCGAAGGTCAGTTGGTCTTGTAAAATAATGGCACGCATGAGGGCATTTTAACTGGGCGGGTAAGTTCTAATTGGATGAATGATGAAAAATAACACAGCTTCGGTTTGGCCCGTCTGCACGGCATTGCTTTTGTTGCTGAGCCATTTTTTGCCGTGGGCGCAGCACAAGACCGCTGCCCTGACTTTGCATGGGCACGATTTAGCCACCTTTACCAATTTCACCCCCGGGGCTGGGGTATTTTTAAATGAATGGTTTTACCTGCCGTTGTGGGCGACGGCGCTGATGTTGGCATTATGGGCCACGATACACGTGGCGGCGTGGGTTTGGCGCGGCGCGATTGGGCTGTTGGCCTTGGGTATTGCCTCGCTTGGCTTGCCCACTTACCCCGAGGTGCTCAGCGCTTATCGCGCGGCTGGGGTTGATGGGGTTGACTATCGGCTTCAGTTTTATGTCACCTTGTTGACGATGGCTCTTATTGTTGGCTTGCTGTTGCGTGGGCCGCGCTTGTCGCTACGGGGGCGGCAGTTTGGCGTTGCCGCGTTACCGCTTGTCGCCGCCGTTCCGCTTGTGGGTTATCTCGTCATTCGGCCTTTTATTGCGGCGCTCTATAATGATCAAATTGGCATCGGTGCGGGCTGGTGGGGCACGTTGTTAGCGGTGTTGCTGGCAGGCTGGCAATTGTGGCGTTGGCGCGGTGGGTTTGGGCGTTCATTTAATTAAACGCCCCATACATTTAAACAGATTACTCGTCACCACAAGCCCTAACCCAATTAACCCCGCGTTGAGCAACGTGCCCAGCGCCCCGAACCGTTTGTTGTCGTTGGGTTTGTTGAGCGCCATAAAACTCCAAACAATGCTGACACAATTCGCAATAGGGGCGCAGGCTATCGCCCTTAGCATGACGATGTCTCAACTCGATTGAATTTCAGCACTTCAGGGATCACGAAGCCTAAAACCATCAACACAACGAGCGTGATAGGTGTGAAAAGGCCAATTCGAAGCGCATTTTTGCCAAAATGGGTGGGGGGTATGGATGTTGACATCATTGCAGGCTGGTTTGTTGCCGTTGTGTCAAGTGTAGTCAATGATCATCAGGAGATCGTCAGCTTTTCATTTCGTCAATATAAAAACCTCTCACAAAGCCCGCAAAGAACACAAAGGGTTAATAAAAATACCTTTGTGTTCTTTGCGGGCTTTGTGAGAGACAAATTCCAGTGTTTTATATAATCTCTTATGCAACACATGCCAAAATGGCTAAACGAATGGCCTCGATTTGGGTGGCACGGGCCAAACTGGGGCAATCGCGTTTGTTCAGGCTTTGCTCGTGCAAATAAGGCAAATGAATAAACCCGGCCCGGATGGGCAAGTTTTGGCTGTGAATCAGGTGCATCACCCAATAAAACACCCGATTGCACAAATACGTGCCTGCTGAATTGGAAATGCCCGCCGGGATATCGGCGGCGATCATGCTTGCGACCAACTTGTGAATGGGCAATGTGGTGAAATAGGCGGCTGGGCCATCGGGCACAATCGGCTCGTTTTGGGGTTGATGCCCACCATTGTCTGGGATACGAAAATCATCGAGGTTGATGGCGACCCGCTCAGGCGATATGCGGGTGCGGGTGCCAGCTTCGCCCAACATCATCACTACATCTGGCTTACATTGGGCGATTGTCGCCGATAACGCTTGCGTGGCGGCAAAACGTGACACCGGCAAAATGGCCGTGATCACATTGACATTGGCAAATGACATTGTGCTGATGCCCTCTACCACTACTTGCGATGGGTTGACATGTTCGCCGCCAAAAGGCTCGAAGCCGGTTAATAATAGCGTCTTCATTGATTCGTTAAGCTGGTTCTGTAACATTCGGACTGACGCACAACTTAACTTTTTACCACGAATAACACAAAAGTCTCAAAGATTAAGCCAATTTCGTAGCTTTTCTTTGTGATCTTTGTGGTAAATTTTTTCATGTGCGTAAGTCTTAATGTATTATCGTTAGATTATATAAAAGGTGTAACGATGCAATTGACGAGTTTACGTATTCAAGACCCAGCGACCAAAACATATTTGGGCAGCCCCAGTTTAGTGCGGCTTCGAAATGGTGAATTGTTAGCGACTCACGATTATTTTGGCACGGGTTGCCCGCGTAACCACGAAAACGAGGAGCATCTTTCGAGCGTTTACCGCTCGTGCGACGATGGGCGCAGCTGGCAAAATGTGACGCACATTTCTGGCGCGTATTGGAGCACTTTGTTTGTGCAAAATGGGGCTATTTACTTGTTGGGCACATCGCAGCAATATGGCTCGATTGTCATTCGGCGTAGTGATGATGGTGGGAATACGTGGACGCACCCCGCCGATGAGCAACATGGCCTATTGTTTCGTGGTGGCCCATATCGCAATTCACCCAATTATCATTGCGCCCCGACGCCTGTGGTTATTTATCATGGGCGCATTTACAAAGCCTTTGAAGATTGCACCCCTTTTCAGTGGGGAGTCGGGTTTCAAAGTTTTGTGATTTCGGCTGCGCTTGGGGATGATCTTTTGAATGCCATGAATTGGCGCATGAGCAACAAAACCCGATTTGATCGTGGCTGGGTTCCCGACGAATGGGGGCAATTGACCCGCGCAGGGGTGTTAGAGGGCAATGTTGTGATTGCACCATCGGGTGAATTATGGAATGTGCTGCGGCTTCATTCATCGCCTGTGCCCAATAAGGCGATTGTGTTGCGGGTTGAAGATGACGGACTGACGCAGCATTTTGTGCAATGGGTCGAGATGCCGGGTGGTTTTTGCAAATTTACCATTCGCCGCGACCCACATACCCAGCAATATGTCATGCTTGGCAATACGGTTCCCGATTTGCCCGAAGTTAATCAATTTATCAAGGAATATGATCTGTGCCCACGCAACAGGCTGTCGCTTTATGCCTCGGCTGATTTGCTCACGTGGCGGCACTGCATGACGTTGTTGACCGATGATCTTGGGCTTATCGAAGCTGAGTCGTTGCGGCGCACAGGCTTTCAATATGCAGATTGGTTTTTTGATGGCGATGATCTATCAGCGTTGGTGCGCACGGCTTATAACGACGCACCTAACCCGCATGATTCAAACATGATCACCTTTCATAAAATACGCAACTTTAGACAATTAATTTCGGCTTAGTTGTGTCTAAGACACTGTTTCTTAAACCAATTTTTCACCAAAATCACTATCTCAGGGTTGTTATGGGGTGGCAAAGCCACCCCATAACAACCCTGAGATAGTGATTTTGGCATTCATTTTGTC
>JAGWYZ010000277.1 GCA_018969115.1 Chloroflexota bacterium
TATTTGGGTTCCGTATGGGGCTTAGGTAAATATTTCACGTAAAAACGCAAAGGCGCAAAAATAAAAATTTTTGCGCCTTTGCGTTTTTACGTGAAATTTCCTACTTTACATATTTATCAAACCATGCCACCGAGCGTTGTAGTGCCACGCCAATATTTTGGCCGAGGTTATGGTCATCACCTGGGTAGACAAATAACTCATGGGTGCGGCCTGCCGCCTTCAATTGATCATCGAGCGTTTGCGAAAACGCCAGTGGCACATCAGCATCATTGGTGCCATGATGCATTTGAATGGGCACGACATTGCTAATAAAGCTATTGGCCGAAATCGAGGCCCAAAAAGCCGGGTTTTGTTCGGGGGTGCCATAATTGGCAATTAAGCTATTGCGCCACGAACGCGCTGCATTTGGCACATTGGGCGTGGCGTTAGGGGCGACACCTGGGCGTGTCCAGCGATAAATCAGATCGGGATACGAGGCCACGACTCCAGCCCAAATTACCCCAGCCTTAATTTCGTTGGTGGTCACCAACGCGCGTAGCGTAATAGCGCCACCCATCGAATGCCCCCAAAAACCGACACGCTTGGGGTCGGCTTCTTTAAGCCGTTGCACCGAGCGCATCCCATTTAGTACATCAATCGTATAGTCATTGCTGCCGTAACCGCCGCCCGATGTGCCTTCTGAGCTGCCATGCCCACGATAATCGGATTTAAACGTAATATAACCCGCTCGTGCGAAGGCATCTTGATAAGCAACATAACGCTCGGTGGTGCGGTAAACCGTCGGCGGAATGAACCCGTGATTGAAGATGACGATGGGCCAGCCAGTGGCAGGTTTTTCACCATTGGGAATGGTGAGCAAGCCATAAATTTTGTTACCCTCAGATTTATATGAGGCGATGGCGCGACTGTAATTTGCCCCAGCTGGCAAGGTTTGCTCGATCACCAAATTGCTGCCAGCAAACTCTTTGGCCGCATCACGGGCCTTAAATGCCGCAATGCTCAGCGGGTGCAGGGTTGGCGTGGCCGTTGGCACAGGCGAGGGTGTGGCTGTCGGAAATGGCGTATTGATGGGTGCTGGGGTGTTGGTCGGGGGGATGGGCGTATTGGTATTGACAGCTGTAGGCACAAAGGTGGGCGGTGTGAGTGTGCTTTGCAGTGGCGAGGCCGTTGATTGTGGGGCCACCATTGGCGCGATGGCACAGGCACTTAGCGCCATTGCAATCGCAAGGGGGATTGTTTTATATTTCATTACGCTACAGTACTCTCGTTTTTGCTAAAAGAGATGGGTATCGGGTATGTTTGAGGTATGAAAAAAATAAACAAGCCGATACCATCGACATGAATGATACAGCAATGCTAATGCAATGAATCGTGGAGAATGAAAATATAGGAACAAACCTTGGTTTATCCCGTGGGCTAATGGCGCTGCAAGGTGGGCATTTGCTGGCAAGTCGAGGCGGATTAATTCTAGTGCTGACCAGCGTTGGATTAAATAAACAAGTAAGGTTATCTCAAGTTGATAAAAACAGTTTTTGTTAAGTTCAGGTCACACAAGATGCACCGCACTTGGCAGGTGCGGTGCATCTGCCGTCCAACGAGGGATGCCGGATGATAAGCTGGCATCCCTAAACCGAAGCATTCACCGAACAACTATTATGGGTGGTCGATGGCTATGCTTCAGTGGACTGACTACTAATATAATAACTGACCTTATTGTTTCACCTTCTTGTTCTTCTTTAACTTGCCCTCATCACCCGCCAATGCCACCCTGCTACGCCCCAGCACCGTTTTTAAAAAGCGACCGGTATGGGATGCCTCACACACTGCGATATCTTCGGGCGTGCCTGCCGCTACCACCATGCCGCCGCCCTCACCGCCCTCTGGGCCGAGGTCAATGATCCAATCGGCGACCTTGATGATGTCGAGGTGATGCTCGATCACGACCACCGAGTTGCCGTCGTTCACCAACTTGTTCAGCACCTCGATCAACTTATGCACATCGGCCTGATGCAGGCCGACCGATGGCTCATCGAGTACGTAAATGGTGCGTCCGGTGGCGCGTTTGCTCAGCTCGCGGCTCAATTTCACCCGTTGTGCCTCACCGCCGCTCAGGGTGGTGGCAGGTTGGCCCAGCCGCACATAGCCCAGCCCGACCTCGATCAAGGTCTCAAGCTTGCGTGCAATCGATGGAATGTCTTTAAAAAACTCAAATGCCTCGGTGTGCGTCATATCCAGCACCTCGGCGATGTTTTTGTTTTTAAATTTCACTTGTAGCGTTTCGCGGTTAAACCGGCTGCCCTTACATTCTTCGCATTGCACATACACATCCGGCATAAATTGCATCTGAATTTGCAACACGCCTTGGCCTTCGCAAGCCTCGCAGCGCCCGCCCTTGACATTAAACGAAAAGCGCCCACTCTTATAACCGCGCAATTTGCTTTCATTCAGCGCCGCAAATAAATCACGCAGGGGTGACCACAAACCGGTATAAGTGGCGGGGTTGCTACGTGGGGTGCGGCCAATGGGCTGCTGGTCAATGTTAATCACCTTGTCGAGAGCGCTGTCAAGCGGGGCCAGCTTGGTTCCAAACCCTGCGTCATCCGCCCGAATACCCGCCGCGCCTAACGCTCCAGAGCGATCCAGCGCCCCATTCAACTGATTGGCCAATGACTTATACAGACATTCGATCACCAACGACGATTTGCCGCTGCCGCTCACGCCTGTCACCACTACAAATTTGCCGAGCGGCAAATCAACATTCACGCCCTTCAAATTGTTCTCACGTGCATCACGCAGCGCCAGCCATTTGCCGTTGCCGTCGCGGTGTTTTCTGGGCAGGGGGATGGCTCTGCGTCCGCTCAGATATGCGCCGGTTAATGAGGTCTCGTGCTGCTCAATATGCGCCAGTGTGCCGGTGGCAACCACGCGCCCACCATGCTCACCCGCGCCCGGCCCCATGTCAATGATCCAATCTGCCGCTCGCATCGTGTCGTCGTCGTGCTCGACCACCAGTACTGTGTTGCCGAGGTCGCGCATACGCTTGAGCGTGTGAATGAGGCGCTCTTGATCGCGCTGATGCAGCCCAATCGACGGCTCATCCAACACATACAACACGCCCATCAATTGCGATCCGACCTGCGTCGCCAAACGAATGCGCTGGCTTTCGCCACCGCTCAGGGTCATGGCGGCGCGCGCCAAATTCAAATAATCGAGGCCGACATCCACCAAAAATGACAGCCGCGCCCGCACCTCTTTCACAATCTGCGCTGCAATTTTTCGGTCACGTGCTGAGAGGGAATGAGTGATTGGGGGAATGGGTGAATGAGTAATTGGGGATTGCTCTTCAGAATTTTCAATTTTCAATTCTAAATTTTCAATTCCCAAAGAGTTCACCCAATCACGTGCTTGGCGGATGCTCATGCTGCACACGTCGTTAATATTTTTGTCGCCGACATACACCGACAATACCCAATCTTTAAGCCGTTTGCCGTTGCAGGTGGGGCAAGGTCGGTGATTCATATACTCTTCGAGCTTTTGCCGCACATAATCGCTGGTGCTGTCGCGGTAGCGGCGCATCATGTTATTGACAATGCCCTCCCACGTCACCTCATAAGTGCGATGTTCGCCCATGCGGGTGACATAGCGCATCACAATCTTGGTTTCGGCGGGTGCACTCGGCTCGGTTGAGGCCGATCCCCGCAAAATAAGTTGCTTGTGTTCGGCCTTGAGTTTGCGCCATGCCACGTTCATCGGAATGCCAAAATGTTTGCAGGCGCTGACGATCAGTTGGACATAATACCCCTCGTCGTCTGCCGATTGAAACGGCACAATCGCCCCATCTTCTAAGGTCAAATCGGGGTTGGGAATCATCAGCGCCGGGTCAAATTCTTGCTTGCTGCCCAAGCCTTGACAATCGGCACACGCACCGTCGGGGGCATTAAACGAAAAATGGCGCGGCTCAAGATCGGGGTAGCTGATGCCGGTGGCCGGGTCTACCCGCTTTTCGCTAAAAATCAGATCACGCGAGGTGCTGGCGGCGCGTTGTGACAACCGTGATTGGGGATTGGGGATTGGGGATTGGGGATTGGGGGTTGTATTGCGTTCTTCGACCATCGCAATCAGAAAGCCGTCGCCCAGCTTCAACGCCGTTTCAACCGAGTCATTCAGCCGCGCCATAAACTGGCGCATTTCATCTGCTGACCCTTCATCCTTCATCCCTAATCCTTCATCCTTCACCTGTGGCACAACCAAGCGATCAACCACAATCTCGATATTGTGAATTTTGTAGCGATCAAGCTCGATCGTTTCGTTCACATCGCGCAATTCGCCATTCACGCGCACCCGCGCAAAGCCTTGTTTGCGCACATCATCAAATATTTGCTGGTGATGGCCTTTTTTCTCACGCACGATCGGGGCCAAAATTTGCAAACGGGTGTTGGCTGGCAACGCCACCAGCGCATCCACAATGCTCTGCGCCGACTGGCGCACCAGCGGCAGGCCGGTGACGGGGCTGGTTTGCACGCCAATGCGGGCGAACATCAGGCGCAAATAGTCATAGATCTCGGTCACTGTGCCAACGGTCGAGCGCGGGTTGTGGCTGGCCCCTTTTTGGTCAATGCTCACGGCGGGCGATAGCCCGTCGATGCTATCGACATCGGGCTTGTCCATTTGGCCCAAAAATTGCCGCGCATAGGCGCTTAGGCTCTCGACATAGCGGCGTTGGCCTTCGGCGAAAATGGTGTCGAAGGCCAGTGACGATTTGCCGCTGCCGCTCAGGCCGGTGATGACGACGAGTTTGTCACGCGGAATATCGACGCTGACATTTTTGAGATTATGCACACGTGCGCCACGCACGCTAATTTGATCGTGAGTCATACAGAAGTAAAAAGTGCTAAGTTGAAAGTGCTAAGTGCTGAGTGGCACTTGCGCCTAAAAATGAATGTAAGTTTAGCACAAATGTTCTGAGGAATGTGATATTGCGTCCTAAAGTCATATGACCCCAGCATGACCTCCGGCACATGCAACTATGACGGCATATCGCCTATGCTAATGGCAGGAACTTAAAAACAAACAAAGGTAATAAAAAATGATTATTTGGCATGGTTCAAGTTAGATTGACAGTTTAACCCATAGATTAGCCTCTATGCTAATGCCATAATTATATCGGAACAAATTATTTTCGAGGTGTAGAAATGGCTGCTAGACGCG
>JAGWYZ010000026.1 GCA_018969115.1 Chloroflexota bacterium
AGGGGGCAATTGCGGCAAGCCAGCCGAATGGCCCGTTAAAAGCTGCAACACGCTGCCGGGCACATTGGCAAAGCAATACGACTCATACAACGGGCGCACATTGTTTGCGCCAAAGCTGGCATTTTTTACGGCATCAAGCGAAGTAAGATTAAGCATAAACACCAAGTTTAGCCGCAAATGCAGCGTTAATTTCCATTATCATTTTGCCCATTACAGTAAACTGCGAAGTAACTTAAGCCGCCAAATGGTTAAACAAGCAGATTTGGATGATCAGGACACTGTATGAAAAGTAGGCATTGACACGCATGGATACAACCTTATTGAGCATTCTATTGGGCATCGGCGGTATGGTTGGCTGGGGGATTTACGATTTTTTAGGCAGCGTTTTTTCAAAGCAAATCGGTTCTTTTAAGTCGTTGTTTTGGTCGCAGTTGGCCGGTTTAATCAGCATTTTTCTGCTTGCGCTGTGGCTCAAAGCCGATATCGCGATTTCTAGCACGGCCATTTTGGCCGCGATAGCCGCCATCGTCTATTCGGTCGGCTACTTGTTTTTCTTCAAAGGCTTTGAGAAAGGCAATGTGCCCATCATTGCCGCGACCATGAATTTATGGACGGTGTTTACGATGTTTTTTGCGTTTGTGTTGATGGGGCAACGGCTCACCGCAACCCAAAGTATCGGTGTTTTGCTGATTATTGCTGGCGCAACCCTCGCCTCAATCGATTGGGGGCGCATTCGGCATCAAAAGCCACAATTGTCATTGGGGGTCAAAGAAGCCATCTTGGGCGCTTTCTTCTTCGGCATCTTTTGGAATATCAGCGAAATAATTTCCGAAGACATTGGCTGGTTGTCAACGACCTTGCTGGTCAAGTTGGGCATCGTCATCTTTTTGTTGATTTTTGCTTTTGCTAAGCGGCAAACACTGGGGCGGCTCAATAGTTCGGCCAAAGCCAAAGCCGTAATCTTGTTGATGGGCGCGATTGAAGTGGGCGCGGTGTCGCTGGTCAATTATGGGCTGACCATTGGCGATGCCATCTTGATCACCCCCATCGCCTCAGCCTTGTCAATTGTGACAATTATGTTAGCGATCGTTTTCTTGAAAGATCGCGTCTCCAAGCCACAGGGGTTGGGCATTGTCATGGCGATTGTCGGTATTGTGACGACGACGATTTGAGTAGATGGCTACCCCAACCCCACCATATCCCCATGATGATGCCAATTGTGGACAACCACCCACAGCAACATTTCGCGCAGGGTGAGATTGCCCAAGATCGGATGCGGTAGACGGTAAACATCGAGGTCGGCCTCGTCCCATGCGGCGACGGCGGCGCTCAATTTTTCGCCCGCGCTGACCCAATTCGCCAAAATGCCTTGCTGGGCGGCGGCAAAATCGCTGCTGACGTTGACATTTTGCGGCACATAGCGCCCGCTGGCCTGTGCACCCTGCCGCAAGGCTTCGGCATACAGCGCCTGTATTGTCGCATAGCTGCGCGACGTTGGTTTTGCTGCGTCAGCGACCTCGGCTTTGCCGAACATGCCCGCCAACACCAAGCGCGGCATTTTCAGCCCGCGCGTCACCGCGCTCAGCGATTCGACCAAATGCACTACATTTTCGGCGGCAGACCACACGCCCACCGGATGAGCAAAAAATGCCTGTGGCGCACAACCTTGGCACAGTTGGCACACAGCCTCGTGCGAGGTGTTTAGGGCGTGAATGAGTTCGGTTTTGGTGTTGGGGGAAATAAGTTGGTCTGTCATGGTCTCAATCATAAAACGCCGGCGCTTTGCGCAATTGCCCCCATTGCGCCGGATCGTGCCCGTAAATGAGCAGCGCCCGTTGCTGTTGGCATAGCGTCATCAGACGCTGGGCGCTGGCGCGGGCCAGCGCATTCGGAAAAGCATCGTTCTCCCATTCTTCGGCGCGGTTGATGGCATCGGCAGCCAAAATGACGGGGCCGGTGTTGGGCAATTGCAATAGCAGCGAGTAATGCCCGACACTATGGCCGGGCGTGCTGAGCAGCGTCACGCCTTCGCACAAAGTCACATCGCCAGTTAGGGTGTGCCATTGCCGCCCCGACGGCCATTGCACCGACGAGCGCCCGCCAAAATAAAGCGGTTTCGGCAAATCGCGCTCGGCTTGGCTGATGTAAATCGGCGCGTTTGGAAAATCGCCGATGCCGCCGACATGGTCAATGTGGGTGTGGGTGATGACCAAATGCGTGATATCGGCAGGCGTTAGCCCCACTTTGGCGAGCTGACCAGCGGGCGTGTTGTCGTGCGTCATATGCAAAATGCGGCCAAACGTGCCGAGGTTGTCACGCTGGGCCGCCGCCGCAAGGTCATCGGGATACCACGCCGGAAAACCGGTATCTACCAAAATATGAGTGTGCGGATCGGGTTGGATGAGATAGCCGACCAGGCCGATGACGCGGGCATTTTCGTGCACCTGAAATAAGCCGTAGTCGAAGAGGGTAAGTCGCATATGAGGATGATAGCGTAAAAAATGATAAAATCAAATCACTTGATCGTACATCAAGTAACGAATGGGCGCTTGCCCATTTGAAAGAGTTTATTGAGGAGAAAAGGACAAAAGCAAATGAAGAAATTTACCACAATGACTGGCTTTGCAATCGCCACCAGCATGGTGTTGGCAGCCTGCGCCCCAGCCGCCACCCCAACCGCTGCGCCAAAGCCAACCGAGGCCCCCAAGCCAGCCGCTACCGCCGCCCCAGCCCCAACCACTGCGCCCGCACCAACGGCTGCCCCGAAGCCAACGGATGCCCCCAAACCAACCGAGGCCCCCAAAAAGATAAAAATCGGTTTGGTAACCGATGTCGGCTCGTTGGATGACAAGAGCTTCAACGCCAGCGCATGGGCCGGTGTGCAACGCGCCATGAAGGAAATGGGCGACAAGGTCGAGGCCAAGGCCATCGAATCGAAGCAACCCACCGAGTATCAAAAGAACATGGAAACCTTCAACAAAGATGGTTATGACCTGATCATTACCGTTGGTTTCTTGATGGGTGACGACACCGCTGCATTCGCCACTAAAAATGCCAACCAAAAAATGGCGATTGTTGATGTCGGCTACTTTGACGACAAAGCCCCCAAGAACGTGATGGGCTTGCTCTTCAGCGAAGATCAATCAGGTTTCTTGGCTGGCGCATTGGCCGGTTTGGTCACCAAGAGCAACGTCGTTGGCGGCGTGTATGGCATCAACATTCCCCCCGTCTGCAAGTTCCGCGTGGGTTATGAAAATGGCGCTAAGTTCACCAACAAGAACGTCAAGACCCTCGGCGCATATCAAGAGCCGGGTCCAAAGGCCTTCAACGACCCCGAATGGGGCAAAAAGACCGCTGTTTCACAGATCAACGAAAAAGCTGACGTGATTTTCAGCGCCGGCGGCAACACGGGCAACGGTGGTTTGCTCGGTATCGCCGAACAAGCCAAGGCTGGCAAGGCTGTGCTCGGCATCGGTGTAGACCAAGATCAATGGAACACCCTCGACGGGGCCAAGCCAATCTTGCTCACCAGCGCCATGAAGCGGGTTGACCAAGCCACTTATCTCGCGGTAAAGGCCGTTGTTGATGGCAAGTTTAAGGGTGGCAACACCTTGTTCGACATCAACAACGATGGCGTAGGCATCGCCCCTTATCATGACACCGAGAGCAAAGTTTCGGCTGAAGTGAAGGAAAAGATGACCAAGCTTATCGCCGACATGAAGGCTGGCACCGTGAAGACTGGTGTGCCTGATCCTTGCAAATAAGCTTTGAGCCATGAGCTTTGAGCTTTAGGATTCAGCCGCCAATTCCGATTGGGAATTGGCGGCTGTTTTTTTTCCTGAGATAATTCATACGTAGCATAAGATATACTGATTTTGCTGTCTCATGAATAAACCTTCAACCTCCCCTGCCACTGTTGACCCCAAAGCTGTGCCGGTGCTTGAAATGCGCGGCATCACCAAGCGTTTTCCGGGTGTATTAGCCAATGACAACATCAACCTTGATTTGCAGCGAGGCGAAATTCACTGTTTGCTGGGTGAAAATGGCGCAGGCAAATCAACCTTGATGAACATCTTATATGGGCTGTATTTGCCCAACGAAGGCGAGATTTTGCTCAATGGCAAACCAACCAAAATTACTAGCCCCAAAATTGCCATTGCGCATGGCATTGGCATGGTGCATCAACACTTTATGCTTGTGCCCACGCTCACCGTTACCGAAAACGTGACACTGGGATTAGAGGAAAACAAGGGCTTATTTATTGATGTTAAGAAACCCGCCGAACGCATCCGCGAGTTATCGAAACAATATGGCTTGGAAGTCGACCCCGATGCTTATATCAAAGATTTGTCGGTGGGGATGCAGCAACGGGTCGAAATTATCAAAACTTTGTATCGCAACGCGCAAATTTTGGTACTAGACGAGCCAACCGCAGTGCTAACACCGCAAGAGGTGGATGACCTCTTTCACACCCTCAGCCAACTGACTGCGCAAGGCAAGTCAATCATTTTTATTACGCACAAATTGCGCGAAGTGCTGAAAGTAGCACGGCGGATTACGGTGTTGCGCCAAGGCCGCGTGGTGGGGTCAACCACGCCGCAAGAAGCCGACAGCGCAAAATTGGCCTCGATGATGGTGGGGCGTTCTGTTTTGCTCAAGGTGGACAAGGATGCGGCAAAGCCGCAAGCGCCGGTGTTGAGTGTGAGCAATTTGCGTGTGCTGAGCGAGCGGCGCACGGTGGCGGTGAATGGCGTATCATTCGAGGTACGAGCGGGCGAAATCGTCGGCATTGCAGGTGTTGAGGGCAACGGGCAAACCGAATTGGTCGAGGCCATTACCGGGCTGCGGCATATTGAGCAAGGCACGGTGCAAATTGGCTCTGTTGCTATCCCCAGCGATAACCCCGATGCCGTCATCGAAGCAGGCACGGCTCACATTCCCGAAGATCGGCATAAATACGGCTTGGTGCTCAGTTACCCCATTCGCTACAACATGGTGCTTTCTATCTTCGACAAGCCGCCATTCACCCAAGGCTTGTCGCTTAACGAACCTGTCATCACCCAAAACGCCAAAGACTTGATCAAAAAATTCGACGTGCGCACGCCCAGCGAAGAAACGTTTGCCGGGTCATTGTCGGGCGGGAATCAGCAAAAGGTGGTGGTGGCGCGTGAATTTTCGCGCCCGATCAAGTTGCTGATTGCCTCGCAGCCCACACGTGGCGTTGACGTTGGCAGCGTCGAGTTTATTCACAAACAAATTGTGTCCCAGCGTGATGCTGGCGTGGCGGTGTTGCTCATTTCGGCAGAGCTTGATGAAATTATGTCGCTGAGTGACCGCATTTTGGTGATGTATAAAGGCAAAGTGGTTGGGCAGTCTGAAGCCGCTACCGCCAAGCGTGAAGACATCGGCTTGCTGATGATGGGAACGCAGAAGAATTAAGCGTCTATATAATCTTATTATGACTGTGAAATTAGAGGTTACACCCCAACAATTGTTACATGCCGTTGAGCAATTGCCAGCACAACAATTAACGCAGTTTACAAGCCAAGTTGTGCGTATTCGGGCAAAACGCCTTTTGCCCAGCCTGTCACTTGATGAATCCCAATTAATTAAGGCAATTAATCAAACGCTGCCAATGCATATTCAACAAAAATCTGAAAAGTTGATTCAAAAACGCCGCGAAGAGCTATTGACGGAGGCCGAGTATCAAATGCTTTTGCAACTAACTGCAAAATCTGAAAAGTTGCAAGTGACACGGGCGCAGGCTATCACTGATTTAGCGAAATTGCGTAATATCACAGTTGGTGAACTAATGCGTTCAATGGGCATCTCTGCGAAGTATGAGTGATCGTTACTTGACACCAGCGATCAAACAAATCATGTTTGATAGAGCGCATCGTTGCTGTGAATGTTGTCTTAGCCAAGCGGCTTATTCACCACAGCCATTCTCTATCGAGCATATTGTTCCGATAAGCAAAGGTGGTAGTAATGATTTAGATAACCTAGCATTGGCATATCAAGGATGCAATAACTTTAAATATATAAAAACACAAGGTTTGGATCCGATCAGTTTGCTAGAGGTGAATTTATTTCACCCAAAGCTTCATCAGTGGCGCGAGCATTTTATTTGGGATGCAAACTACTTGCATATTTATGGCGTCACGCCAGCGGGTAGAGCCACTGTGAACACACTAAAGTTGAATCGAGCAGAATTGGTTAATTTGCGTAAAGTGCTGTTTGCAATAGGGGAACACCCACCTCAATTTGCTCAATAATTATGACAAACACTACAAAATCGCCTTCCCCTATTCTCAAGGTATGGGACGCTATATGGACACCGTTATTATCGGTATTGGTCGCACTTATTATTGCGGGCATCATTCTTATTATTACCGGCGCAAACCCACTCACGGTGTATGTGTCGCTTGTGAAGGGTGCATTCATTCAACCCGGTGCATTCGCCGAAACCTTGACCATTGCCACCCCTTATATTTTGCTGGGGTTGGGCGTGTCGTTAGGGTTTACGGCTGGGCTGTTTAATATCGGGGCCGAAGGGCAATTTTATGTGGGTGCGGTGGTAAGCACCTATATTGGTTATGCCGTTACAGGCTTGCCAGCCATCATTCACTTGCCCTTGGCCTTGATCGGTGGCGCACTTGCCGGGGCATTATGGGCCGGGATTGCTGGCTATTTCAAGGCTACTCGCGGCGCCCACGAGGTTATCACCACCATTATGTTAAATTACATCGCCTTTGCCCTCACCGATTATTTAATTAATGGCCCACTACGGGGTAAAGGCAGCGCCCCGCGCACCCCCGAAGTGCTTGACAGTGCCTTATTGCCAAAATTATTTAGCAGCAGTGATAACTTGCACTGGGGCTTTATTTTGGCCTTGGTTATTTTGGTGGGTTATTGGTTTTTAACCCAGCGCATGCCGCTCGGCTTGCAAATACGCACAGTCGGGGCCAACCCCGATGCTGCCCGTTACGCTGGCATTAGCGTCAACCGGATGACGGTGGTGTCGATGTTGATCAGCGGGGCATTGTGTGGCTTGGCAGGTGCGAGCGAGGTGCTGGGGCGTTATCACTATATGCCAGCGGCCTTCACGGCAGGCTATGGTTTTGATGCGATTGCCATTTCATTGTTAGGGCAAGGCAACCCGATTGGGGTTTTAATTGCTTCGGTGTTGTTTGGGGCCATGAATGCCGGATCAGGTTTTATGCAGCTAGAGGCGAATGTCACCCCGGCCATTATTTCAGTTTTGCAAGCCTTTATTATTGTTTTTGTCGCGGCCCCAGCTATTATTCGTAGTTTCTTTAAAAAATAAACATGGAATTTTTATCAGATCTCCTTGGTCTTAATTGGGTGAGCATGTTGGCGCAAACGCTCAATACGGCAGTGCCAATTGTGTTGGCGGCGCTCGGTGGCATTTTGGCCGAGCGCAGCGGTGTCATTAATATTGCGCTCGAAGGCATGATGTTGATCGCAGCGTATGCGGCATTTGCCATTGGGGTGGTCACCGGCTCAACCTTGTTGGGGCTATGTGGCGGTATTGCCGCAGGGGCGTTATTGGCGGCATTTCATGCCGTCATTTCGATCAAATATCGCACCGACCAAACCATCAGCGGCACCGTACTAAACATTTTTGCCGTCGGCATCACCGCCTATCTTTATCGTCAATTTAACATGACCGAAAGTGTCGAAACCTTTCAACAATGGAACATTCCCATTTTGTCAGACATTCCCGTCATTGGCGAAATTTTCTTTCAACAGCAGCCCCTCGTCTATTTCACCATTATTTTGGTAGGTGTGGTGCAATTGGCTTTGTTTCGCACCACGTGGGGGTTGCGCACCCGCGCTATTGGCGAGCATCCGCGTGCCGCCGACACCGCTGGCATCAAGGTAAACCGTATGCGTTACCTTAATGTCATTCTTAGCGGGGCATTGGCTGGCTTAGGCGGAGCATGGCTGATTGTCGAGGCCGTCGGTAGCTTTACACCCGGCATGACAACCGGACGTGGATTTATGGGACTGGCCGCCATGATCTTTGGCAATTGGACACCCATTGGCGCATTTTTAGCGGCATTACTATTCACCATTCCCGGCGCAGTACAGGTGAAATTACAATTGATTAATGCCCCTATCCCCTATCAATTTCTCGGTATGTTGCCTTATATTTTAACCATTGTCGTGCTCGTGGGCGCGGTGCGGCGCAACAAGCCCCCCGCTGCCATTGGTAAACCTTATTAACCCTCAGTTTTCGCGGAACTCACGTTATGGTCGAAGCCCATAACGTGAGTTCCGCCTTATATTTTTATATGCTAACCCCATCAGAATACACCCAAATCGAAAACGACATCATCGCCGCAATTGACCAAGCCTCGGCTGAGTTAATCGATATTAGCCGTGACATACACGCCCACCCCGAAGTGATGTTCACCGAGCGTTACGCCTCGGCCAAACTGACCGGCAAACTAGCCGAACTGGGCTTTGAGGTCGAGCGTGGCACGGCCGGCCTCGAAACGGCCTTTGTAGGCCGCACTGGCAACACCACCGGCCCCGTCATTGGCTTTGTGGCTGAATATGACGCTTTGCCCCAAATTGGCCACGCCTGCGGGCACAACCTAATCGGCACAGCGGCACTGGCTGCTGGCTGGGCCATGAGCAAGGTCATGGATCGCTTGCCCGGCCAAATTGCCGTCTTTGGCACACCTGCCGAAGAAGGTGGCAACGGCAAAGGCAAAATGATCGATGGTGGCGCATTTAAGGGCGTGGACGCGGTAATGATGATGCACGGCGCGATGGAAAACGCCACCAAGCCCGTCTTTTTGGCAGTCAAAGGCATGGAGGTGATTTATCACGGCAAACCCAGCCACGCCGCCGCGTCGCCCGAAGCCGGTATCAATGCGCTTGACGCAGTGGTGCAAATGTATAACGGCATCGCCGCTATGCGCCAACAAGTGCGCAGCGATGCCCGCATCCATTGCATCATCACCAATGGTGGCACGGCAGGCAATATCATCCCCGATTATGCCAGCGCCCGCGTCGCGGCCCGTGCGCTCGATATGGATTATGTGGATGAGTTAATGGCGCGGCTAAAAGGCTGTGCTGAGGCCGGGGCCTTGGCGACCGGCGCTCGCTTAGAATTAAAAATTGCGCCCGGTGGTGGGGCCTTCGATGTTGCCTCAAATAACCCGATGGCCGATCTATTTGGCGAAAAACTCAAACGTTTTGGCGTGCCATTTACCGAGCGCCAAAAAGATGGCCCTGCCAGCACCGACTTTGGCATTCTCAGCCATACCGTGCCCGGCATTCATCCACTCATTCAAATTGCCGATTTTCCAACCACATGGCATACCAATGAGTTCCGCGAAGCCTCTTGGTCAGATCGGGGACATGAGGCCATGTTGACCGCCGCCAAATGTATGGCATTGACGGCGCTCGATTTGCTTGTCAAACCAGATTTACTTGAGGCTGCTAAGGCCGATTTTGCAAAACTCTAAAAATGTGGTTTTCGCCGACCTCACGATCTCTCCTCAATCTACGCTTGAGAAGAGATCGTGAGGTCGGCATTTCCTCAATTTTTACCCCTTCTCGCTATATTTAACCGCAATCAACATGATCGCCATTGTCGCTAATGGCATTTTGTTTGCTACCCTGCGCTGATTCATTCCAATAACCCCCATGTTTCGCCACAGTGAAAAAGTTGCCATAAGTGCTACGCCCGATCAATATATTGTTAAGCTCGAAGATGTACGAGTGCCGATAGTGTTGACGAGCAAACGCAAACAAGATTATGCTCATGAGTTGATGGGCTTGGTTGGTCTTGCCGACCGCATGAACCATGCCCCCAGTGAGTTATCGAGCGAGCAACAACGACGGGTGGCGATTGCCCACAACCAGCTCAGAAATGACTGATTGCTTGAATGGTCAAGGGAGTCGCAGCGAAGCGGAGACTCCTTTGACCATTCAAGCTGGCATTTATGCTGAGGTGCAGGGCGAGCGAAACGGGAGGGTGGATGACAGAGTAAGGTTATCGGACATTATATTTTGATCGGACAGTCTCATATTAACTTGTGATTAATAGTCATCGACTGTCAGATTAAATACTATCTAGTACAGTACAATATTAAAATGCGATTGGCACTTCATCAACAATTTCTTGCATATTGTCCGTGCTGCACTCAGTCATAGCCAACCAACTCATAAAACAGCGTGTTTCTCGATGAACTTGCGTTACAAAATCAATTTCGTTTTTTTGAGCCTAAAAATGTGAATAATTCATCCAGTTCCACTATTTTGTCCGGCCCAACAGCGGGAAAGCTTGCCTCTTCTGTTTTAATTTGATTTGCTGTTTGGGTTACCTAATTTGAGATACTTTGATGACCCACTTTTAAGAAACGGGCCACTCGCCAATAATTTGTGCCATCGATATACATTTCAATCGCGGTTTGTTTTTTTGCTGCATCGTAGCCTTTTGGTTTGGGGCAAGGTGTGAAATTACAACTACAGGCTTTACAATCATACTTTTCACTTCCACTCCGATGATGTCCATCTTTAATCGTATTGTCTCTTTGAAATTTTAAGTATCTTATCCTTTCTATTTTATACACTCCCGCATTGAATATGTGCTAAAATTTGTTCACAAAAATTTTATACAAAAGGAGTTTCAAATAAATGCCTTCTCTATCAATCCCCCAATATGATCTTGTCTATAACGCATTCTCATTCAGCTTCGCGACCATGTTCGCCGCTTTCATCTTCTTCGTGTTGGTGCGCACTCAACTCGCGCCACAGTACCGCGGAGCGATGATCATGTCGGCACTGGTCGTTGCCGTGGCGGGCTACCATTACTTCCGCATTTTCGAAAGCTGGAGTGCGGCGTTTACCTTGTCTGGGGGCCGCTATATCGCTAGCGGCAAACCTTTTAACGATGCCTATCGCTATATTGACTGGCTTCTCACTGTGCCCCTGCTTGTCACGGAACTCATCTACGTGATCAATCCGCGCAATCGTGGTCGCCTCGCCTTCACGCTTGCAACGGCTGCTGCGCTGATGGTGATTCTCGGGTATCCCGGCGAAATCGCCACCGATAATGGAACACGTGCACTCTGGGGCTTCCTCAGCACCATCCCATTTGTGTACATCGTGTATACGTTGTTTACAGGTCTGGGCGAAGCAATGAAGGAGCAGACCCCCCATGGACGCGTTCTGATTCGCAACACACGCCTGCTCCTCTTGGCAACATGGGGCTTCTACCCAATTGTCTACTTGCTGCCAATCTTGGGGGTTTCGGGCGCCGCTGCCGTCGTGGCCGTTCAGGTCGGATACTGTATCGCTGATGTTGCGGCAAAAGCAGGCTACGGGCTGATGATTTATGCCATTGCGAATGAGAAATCAAAGGCGGCTGGTTGGAAATATGACTCTAGCATCAAGACCGCAGCAGGAATCATCGACTAGCACGGGCGGGGTGGTTAACAACCAACAGTTTTGATCTACAGCCGAAATTCTGATCGTAGGGGCGGGGATAGTCGAGATCATGGCGATCTCGATACCCAAACCTCGTTTGATG
This sequence comes from Chloroflexota bacterium, assembly GCA_018969115.1. Taxonomy (GTDB): domain Bacteria; phylum Chloroflexota; class Anaerolineae; order J036; family Brachytrichaceae; genus AQU-03. Next base: position 11,573 of record JAGWYZ010000026.1, read on the forward strand.
CGATAGAATTATTGCAGCGCCTCAATAAAGAGCGTAGCACGACGGTTGTTTATGTCACCCACGACCCGCTCATCAGCCAATTTGCCCATCCGGTCATTCATATGCGCCATGGCAAATTGGCTGATGAGTTGAATATGAAGCTGCTGACAACATGACACACAGATACCTGTGTGTCTGGAGATGCGCCCTAAGCTAAAACTATAGTGCGGAAACTAACTTTAGAAAATACACGTAAACTTGCCATTTACAAGCAAGCCCTTAGTGGCACACCGCATCTCAGTTCGCCCAATGCAATTTTAAATTTGGTGCAAGACCTTGGGTGTTTGCAGCTCGACCCGATCAGCGCGGTGGCGCGCTCGCATTCATTGGTGCTGTTCAGCCGTCTCGGCAATTATGACCCAGCCCACCTCGACCAATTGTTGTGGCGCGATCATATGTTATTTGAATATTGGGCGCATTGTGCTGCCATTGTTCCCACAAGTGATTACGCCATTCACAACTTGATGATGCGTGACTATGGCAATACTACAAGCACATGGGGCAAGCGTCGGCTCGAATGGATTGTCGCTAACGCGCCCTTGCGCGAGCATATTTTAAGCCAAATTCGTGAGCGCGGGCCGTTACCATCACGCATGTTTGAAAACAAAGAGGTACAAATTTCCGATTGGTGGTCAACCGGTTGGAATTCGGGCCGCAATGTTAGCCGAATGCTCGATTTTTTGTGGATGGAAGGCACACTTATGGTAGCTGGGCGCAGCGGCATTCAGAAATTGTGGGATTTAAGCGAGCGCTGTCTGCCCGAATCAACCCCGCGCCACGCCCTTTCGCCGCGTGAAGTGACTCATGCCGCCGTCCAACGTGCTATCCGTGCCTTGGGGGTGGCCACGCCATCACAAATCAAACAACATTTTATTCGTGGGCGCTACGCGCATTTGCCCGAAGTATTGGCCGATTTGCAGCAGGCGGGTGTGATTGAGCCAGTGCAAATGGTGGGCGAGTGCAAATTGCCCGGCACATGGTATTTGCATCGCGATGACGTGGCGGTGCTAGAGCGAATTGAGATAGGTGATTGGCAACCTCGCACGGTATTGCTTTCGCCTTTCGACAACCTCATTTGCGACCGCAAACGCACGAAACAACTCTGGAATTTTGATTTCACGATTGAGATTTATGTGCCAAAAGCCAAACGCAAATATGGTTATTATGTTATGCCTATTTTGCATGGCGACCGATTAATTGGGCGGGTTGATTCGCAAATGAACCACCGCAGCCGCGAATTTGAGGTGAATCGCATTTATTACGAAGCTGATGTTGCGCCCACGCCCGATATTCAACACGCCACTGCCGCTGCCCTTGCCGAGTTGGCGGCGTTTTTGCGGGCTAAAGCCATTACCTATGCTTAGCACAGCTTCCAAATTCCTAAAAAATGAAGGGGATAGATAGCACAATCGGCCCTTCGTTTTTTAGGAGTTTGCTTTGTATTGGCTGGCACTTAACCTAGGTTATGACAAAATTCAGCCAATCAGGGTACACTTCACCCATTAATGGCAACTCTCCCCGCAACACCTAACGAACCCCGCTTCAGCTATTTGCGATCAATGCGATTGGGCACTTTTCACATCGGCTCATCGTTTGCCGATATTTTAGGCTCATCGATCTGGAATTATGTAATGGCAAATGGGATGATGGCGCTGGGTGGCTTTGTGGCAACACCGGTCACCCTGTTATTGGCGATGCGGCAATTGTTGGTTCCGCTCACCATTTTTACTGGGCATTTGTCAGACACACATCCCATTTGGGGCTATCATCGATTGCCTTATATTTGGATCGGACGTGGGCTAATGTTGATTTCGCTGCCGTTGTTGCCCCTTGCCACGACCCTGATTTTAGGCGGCAATGGCTTGGGTTGGGCATTGGCGTTTTTGGCCTTTGTCATGTATGGCATTGGCACTCAAACTTCGGGTAGCCCATTTATTGCATTGGTGCGCGATAGCGCCCCTAAAGCCAAACAAGGGTTGGCTTATGCCATTGTACAAACCATGTTGGTGGCGGCCTTTGCCTTTAGCCCGCTTATCTATGCCCGTCTAGCGCAAACCTTTTTGCCAAATTATGAAAATAATCGCAGCAGTTTAGCCCAATATAACCTCGATTTATTTTGGCTCGCTACTACTGTGGCGCTGGGTATTTCATTAATTGCATGGATTGTGTCTGTCGTTGGAATTGAAAAACCAAATCGCACCCTTGCCGCTGCGCAACAAGCATCATCAGCCACAGCGACCAATAATGCAGCCAATAATCTGGCACAATTTAAAAGTGTGCTCAAAAGCATTCTCGGTGACCGCCGTATGCGTAGCTTTTTTATGCTGTTAGCCATTGGCGCCATGAGCGGCTTTGGGCAAGATGGCGTGCTCGAGCCAAGCCTGCGCGAAGTATTTGGCTATAGTTTTAGCCAATCTGCTATCACAACTGGCTTTTGGGGGATTGGGCTATTGGTTGGTTTAATCGGTTGCATCGGCCTTACGCGCAAATGGGCAACGGTTGAACAGACCAAAATCGCTTTGCTCGGTTTAATTTTGTCATCGTTTGGCATGGCATGGATGGCTTTTGCCACATTTAGCCAAAACGAAAGCATGGTTATCCCCTCTGTCACCGCGTTTGGTTTGGGATTTGGTATTTATACCGCCGGAGCATCGCCACTATTGATGGTGATGGCGCTTGATAACCGCGCCGGTGTTTATTTAGGATTATGGAGTATGGCGCAACTATTAGCACGTGGCGTTGGCATTGCCTTGGGGGGCATCATTTACGACCTAACCCGTGTTGCTGGCTTGGCCCCCAATGCCGCTTATGGCATTGTATTTACCCTCGAAGCCATCGGTTTTTTGGTATGTATCTATTTCTTGCAAGCCAGCGATGTGCACAGTTTTGCCCGCGAAGCCAATGTGCCTGCAACCGCTGCGATAGAGGCGATTGATTAATGATTGAAGTTACTCCCTAAAAATAAGAGAATAAGAGTAGATTTAGAGAGACGCGCCGGTGGCGCGTCTCTCTAAATCTACTTTTTAACGCAAGTTAAATTCCTCTAGTTTTCGCTAAAAACTGCCTTTTGGGCACGAGCCAAGGCCAGAGTCGGATGATAGCCAGTAGGAAGATAACTAGTTAGCAAGCGCTTTTCTCAGAGTCTGGGTAGCAAGGGCACGCCAGCAAAATCAAATTCCGATAAATGCCTATGCAACTGACCGACCGTCGGTTTTCGCTTGCGATCCCAATACCCAGTCAGACAAGCTGGCTAGCAAGCGCTACAATAAGTTAAGATGACCGCTGCAATAATGCTAAATTCGAGCAAGCGAAAACATATCTCTAGATGATGCACAACTTGTCGATGCGCCCCCAATAATTGTTTGGCAACTAACGGCCGTTGCTCAATCTCCCAGCGTGACTTGAAAACAGTATACGTCTTATCGGCAATTTGGCACCTATCGTCGCAAAATTCTTAGGCCGCCGCCACACATGTTGGCTTAAATTTGCCGGCTTCTTTGACTTGTGTGTTTAAATACTTGATTGGCTTCCCATTTGCCTTGCGATATGGCTTGTCATGTTTGTTTGCTTTCTTGTTTATTTAACCCAGCGCTGGTCAGCGCTAGAATTAATATGCCTAGACTTGCCAGTAAATGCCCGCCTTGCAGCGCCATTAGCCCACGGTATAAGCTAAGGTTTGTACCTATATTTTCATTCTCCGCGATTCGCTGCGTTAGCATTGCTGTATCATTCATGGCGGTAGTTATCGGCTTGTTTATTTGTTTCATACCTCAAACGCACCCGATAACCATCTCTTTTAACGAAAACTAAAGTCTTTAGCCCTTAAATATTAAGGGCATAGCATCGCCACATTCAGAGTAAAATTAACCTACTATGAGTGATGAGTCTGCAACTATACCAACTGGCGAAACCCATATTAAGCCTAAAGTCCTCTTTAGCCTTGCATTAAATGCGGCCCTCAACACCTACGGCGTGTTGGGCATTGCCTCACGGCATACTGGGAATGATTGCACCCAGCGCGAGCCACATCGTGGTCTAGAAGTGAAACTGAGCGCAGGCGATGATGGCAAAAAGCATGTTGTGGTGAATGTGCATATCATTTCCCAATATGGGGTACGGCTACAGTCTGTTGCTAGTAGTTTGCAGCATCAAATAACCTATGCCATTGAGCATGGCACAGGTTATATAGTTGATGCCGTCCACGTTCATATGGCGTCAGTTCGTATTACAAATGAGGATCCCCAATGAGTAGTATTCCACACGTTATCGACGGTCATCGCTTGAAACAATTAGTGCGGGCCGGTTCTGTTTGGCTGAAGCAACAAGAAGAAGTGGTAAATACCTACAATGTCTACCCTGTTCCAGATGGTGACACCGGCACAAATATGTCGGCGACAATGCTGTCGGCGTGGAAAGCCATTGAAAATATGGATGATGCCAGAATTGGAGTCGTTGCAAAAGCCATATCAAATGGCGCCTTGCGCGGGTCACGCGGTAACAGCGGCATTATTCTTTCGCAAATTTGGCGTGGTTTTGCATCCGCACTCGAAAATAAAGACGATGCCAATGTCAAAGAGATTGCCGCTGCTTTTCGTGAAGCCACCAATAAAGCCTATGGCGGGGTAAAAACCCCCGTCGAAGGCACGATTTTGACTGTAATACGTGAAACCGCCGATGCCGCCGCTGAAATTGCCCAAACAACCAAAAGCCTACGCGAGATGATTAACTCACTCACCAAGGCATCTTACGAATCGGTGCAACGCACCCCCAATTTGCTCAAGATTTTGAAAGAAGCAGGTGTAATAGACTCTGGTGGCTATGGTTTGTATATTATATTAGACGGAATGCGGCGTTTTGTAAATGGTGAACCCATTGACGCCCCCCCTGCCGATACAGCGCGGGTGCAAATAGGTGGTGGCGAAACCCCGACCGAAGAAGGCGGCTGGGGGTATGACGTGCAATACCTGATTTATGCCCCACGTGGCACTTCGCTCGATATTAACAAAGTGCGTGCCGATATCGAGACAATGGGCGATTGTCCACTGGTAATCGGTGATGACCAAATTATCAAAGTGCATGTGCATGTGCCTGATCCGGGCGTAGTCCTCAGTTATGGGGTCAAGCTTGGTTCATTGCGCGATGTCGTTGTTGAAGACATGCAAGCCCAGTCAGAAAACTTTACCCCCGGGCAAGAAAAGAGCCACGAATCAACAGACAAAAACCAAGCTGACAACAGAGAAGAAGACGAACATGCTGATATGGTAGAGGTTGGCATTGTTGCAGTGGCATCGGGTGATGGTTTAGCGCGTATGTTCAAAGAAGTAGGAGCACGTGTGGTGGTATTTGGCGGTCAAACCATGAATCCAAGCGTCGAAGATTTGCTCAACGCCATTCAAAAAGCAAAGGCACATAGTGTTATTTTGTTGCCAAATAATGGCAATATTATTATGGCAGCCAATCAAGCTGCCCAATTAAGCGATATTCCGACGCGGGTTGTACCAACCCGTACCCTGCCGCAAGGGATTGCAGCTTCGTTAGCCTTTAATTTTGAGCACGATTTAGAGCAAAATGTCGGCACGATGAACACTGCTTCGGCCCGTGTCACCACGGGTGAGATTACCATCTCGACCCGTGATGTTACCATTAATGACGTGGCAGTACGCAGTGGGCAAATTATTGGGCTAATCGATGACAAATTGCGCGTAGCAGGCGAAGAAGTCACTGACACCCTATTCGATTTATTGCAAATGGTGAACACCGCTGACCGCGAGGTAATCACCATGTTTTATGGCAATAACATGAGCGAGCGTACTGCCAATGAAATTGCAGAACTTGTGCGCGAGAAATACCCTAACCAAGCCGTTGATCTGTATTTAGGTGGGCAACCCCATTATTATTTTGTAGTGGGAATCGAGTAAATCATGATAACAAACATTCACTATTTTCGCCCCAATACCTTTGATGAAGCCTCAGCATTATTGGCAACGACAAACACGCGAAATATTGCGATTGCTGGTGCAACCTCATGGGCCTATAACGTTGACATTAACGCCGAAACCTTGATTGACCTTGGTCAATTGGGCTTAGACCAGATTGAACAAATTGGCGAACAAATTCATATTGGCGCAATGGTATCGCTGCAAATGCTGGTTGAGACAGGCCAAACCGTTGCCGATAATCACCCGCTTTATTTGCTCAATTTAGCTGCACACGATATGGCGGCCATTGGGTTGCGGCATCGTAGCACCATTGGCGGGGCGATTATCAGTGCAGACAACGCTTCGCCCATCGTGACAGCCCTTTTGGCGCTCAATGCCGAAGTATTGCTATTTAGCCCAAATAGCAAAGACCAACGTAAAACGGTAGCCTTGGCCGGGTTTTTAGACTATCATCCTCGATTATTAAAAGATGGTGTCATTGTTTTGGGGCTGATTGTGCCAATCTTAAATATGAACACAGTGATTCATTATGAAAAAGTGGCACGCACACCTGCCGATTACCCAATTGTATGCGTAGCGAGTGTTTATGCGATTGCGAACAATGTTTTGGCGAATGTGCGTATTGCTGCCGGTGGCGTGGCAGCAAAGCCGGTGCTTTTGAGCGATTTGTGCTTTGCGCTGGCCAGTAAGCCACCCAGCCAACTCAATATTTCATTAAACCCTGCACTCGCGGTTCTCAATCCCCCCAGCAATTGGCTGGGCAGCAGCGATTATCGCCGTGCAATGGTCGGGGTTTTGATTAAACGCAGCCTCAAATAATTACGAATTACGAAGTGCGAAATTACTTGCGACCACTTCGTAATTTGTAATTCATAGTTCATAATTCGTAATTACTCTTGGATATTTTTCAGATTGCCGCCGACCACAATGCCCGCAATGTGCCAACGGCTTTATGCACCATCATCCGTAGCAGCGGCTCGGTGCCACGTCGGGCTGGCTCAAAAATGCTGATTGGGGCCAATGGGCAAATTATTGCTGGCACGATTGGCGGTGGCGAGATGGAAAGCCGCGTCATCAAACTGGCCCAACAAAGCATCCGCGATGGCGAAATTCGCAACGGTAAATATCAATTGGCTGACCCTAGCAGCGGTGACCCCGGGGTTTGTGGCGGCGAAGTTGAAGTCTTTATTGAGCCGATGCTAACCACCCCGACCCTCGCTATTATTGGGGCTGGGCACGTTGGGCGGGCGCTGGTGTATTTAGCTAAATGGGCTGGTTTTCGCGTGGTGGTGCTCGATGATCGCGCTGAGCTTTGCACACCAGAATTGTGCCCGGGCGCAGATGAATATTTGCCCGGCGTGTTGGCCGATACGCTAAAAAAGCTGGCACTGACACCGCAAACCTATGTCGCTATGCTCACACGTGGCTACCCAATCGATGTTGGCATTTTGCCGATGTTACTTCAATCTGAGGTGGCCTATATAGGCGTGATCGGCAGCCAGCGCCGCTGGATCACAGCGGTAAAAGCGCTACGCGAACAAGGCATCACTGATGCCGACTTAGCCCATGTAAATGCCCCAATCGGTATCGAAATCGCCGCTGAAACCCCCGAAGAAATTGCCGTCAGTATTATGGCGGAAGTGATTCAGAGGCGGAGAGAGAAGAAGAATTAAGGATTGGGGATTAGAGATGATGTGTCATGAGTCACGAGTCACAATTTGTCATTCATGACTCATGACTTGTAACTTATGATCTATGCCCTTAACTATGCCCGTAAATCCCTAATCCCCCTCATATACTTCTGCCGTGCGCACTGCTGCCTCAATCGCATGTTCGACTGCAACCACTTTGGCTTCGGTGACGACGGTTTCGCCACAAGTGCGCTGTGCCACCACGCCGCAAATACAGCCGGCCTGAAAACCATAGACATTGCCCATTTTGAATAACATGCCAGCTTCCATCTCATAATTGATAATATTAAGGTTGCGATATTCCTCGGTCATGCCATGCAGCCAACGCAATAAATGAGGGTTGGCCGATGAACTGATGCGTTCTTGGCCCTCGAAAAAAGTATCGACGCTGGCAGTAATACCAACATGGTAATCTAAATTGAGCGATTTGGCGGCGTTGACCAATGCCACCGTAAGAAATGGATTGGCCGATGCCGGATACTCAGGCGGGGCAATATCGTTGGCGGCCCCTTGCCGCGCCAGCGCCGCACTCGAAATCACCACACTGCCAGGTAAAACATGGGCCTGAATTGAGCCACAGGTGCCGATGCGAATAATGGTTCGCACACCGACCTGCACCAATTCATTCACCACAATGCTAAGTGAAGGCGCACCCATGCCGCTGGTGCATGAAAGAATTCGTTTGCCATTGGGCAACGCCCCGACATAGCTATTTAAACCACGATTTTCTGAGAGCACATTCGCATTAGTAAGGTATTTTTCTGCAATCAATTTGGCGCGGTTGGGGTCGCCGCTTAATAATGCAAGCGTTGGCACAGGGTCGCCAAGGTCAGATTTGCCAAAGCCAATGTGATAAAAACGGTCAGTTGTCATAGTTTGGGGTTCCTTGCTTCATATTATAGTGATTGCAATGTTGCTATACTTTACATGATTGTAGAGTAGCATCAAGCATTGCTTAGTGCACGTCCCCAGACGCACATTCTGCGTAGGTCAAGATGCGCGTCTGGGGACGCGCACCGAGCTATATATTAAAACGTTAGTCATACTTCATTTTTTTAAATTTATTTTAGGAGCAATTATGGAATATCGTCCTTATGGCCGCACTGGCGTTAAAGTCAGTAAAATTTGTTTGGGTTGTATGAATTTTGGGGGCAAAACCAACCCCAATGATTCATATGCCATTATCGACCGTGCAATTGATGACGGTATCAATTTTTTGGATACCGCGAATGTATATACCAAAGGTCGCAGCGAAGAAGTGACCGGTGAGGCGCTAAAACGTAACGGCAAACGCCAGCGCATTTTCTTGGCAACCAAGGTCTATAACGTGATGGATGAAACCGACCCAATGTCGGGTGGCAACACACGACGACATATTATTGAGCAATGCGATGCCAGTTTGCGTCGTTTGCAAACTGATTACATCGATCTCTACCAATTGCATCGTCCCCAATCGAGTGTGCCAATTGATGAAACCTTGCAGGCGCTAGACGACCTTGTGCGGGCGGGCAAAGTGCGTTACATCGGCACCACCACATTTGCCGCTTGGCAATTGATGGAGGCCGTGATGACCTCACGCGATTTGCACCTTAATCGCTTTGTCAGTGAGCAACCGCCTTACAATATTTTAGATCGCCGAATCGAGCGTGAATTGGTGCCATTTTCGCGCACCTATGGCATCGGCCTCATGCCATGGAGTCCATTGGCGGGCGGTATGTTGACCGGCAAATATGATCGTAACGCCACGCCGCCCGAAGGCACGCGCGTGGGCGATATGTATCTTAAAAATCCGGCAATTTCTCGACGCTGGAACGACAACGCCTTGGACGTAGTCGATGCGCTAATGGCTTATGTCGAGGCACGCGGTGGCTGTACCCTTTCGCAATTTGCTATTGCATGGTGTATGAGTATGCCGGGTGTTACGTCACCCATCATTGGGCCGCGCACCATGCAGCAATATGAAGACAACATGAAAGCACTCGATGTTACGCTCACCCCGGCAGATTTTGCAAAGGTAGATGAGTTGGTACGCCCGGGGCACATGGTCTCGCCCTTCTACGAAGCCGACTTCGGCCCACATTTGCATCACATATAAAATTACCGAGTAAAAAGGGATAAGTGCTAAGTTCCAAGTTCCAAGTTCAAAATTACATCAATTGACACTTAGCACTTAGCCCTTTTTTGATCAGGTAATATTTGCATCCTGTGCAATTAGATAGTAACGCTACACCGATCCGCATTGAACTGCCGTTTCGTCCAGATTCGGTCAATGTTTATTTATTTCGCCAGCCAGAGCCAGTATTAATAGACGCTGGCTACAACTCAACAGCTTGTTGGGATGCACTTGTGGCTGGGCTAGCCGAGCAGCATTTAACACCCGCCGATCTGAAACACGTCGTCATTACCCATCCACACATTGACCATTATGGGTTAGCAGCACGAATTGCGCGTGAAAGCGACGCAAAGGTATGGATTGCGCATGGAGCCATGCATGTGATGCGGCTAACAAACCCACAGTGGGGGCATCGGTTGGCTTATTATCATGATGTGCTGTTGCCCGGTATGGGCTTGCCCGACGATATGATTGAACGCTTTGCCGCCAACGTCAACCGCACCGCTTTGCATAGCGAACCCGTTGCCGATGAATGCCTGTTTGGCTTTGGCGAAGGTGATGTCTTTCATTGGGGCGGCGTGACATGGCAAACTTTGCACACCCCCGGGCATGATTCACAGCAAATGTGCTTTTATCAGCCCGAAACTCGTCAATTGATTTCGGGCGATATGTTGTTGGCGAAAGCGCCCACCCCCGTTGTTGATGCCCCTAACGCAGGTGAGCCGCGCAAGCCATCTTTGCCAGCCTTTATGCAATCACTTGATCGGTTAGAGGCGATGGATATTGACGTGGTTTACCCCGGGCATGGCGAGCTGTTTTGGCAACATCGACAAGTTATTCAAGCACAACGCGAGCGTATTTTGAACCGTAAAGAAGAATGTTATCAGCATGTAAAAAATGGCATTAATACAGTTGCGGGATTGCTGAAGGTTATGTATGCTTATTTGCCACTTGAACACGGTATGGTGGGCTTGTGGATGCTGCTGGGGTATCTTGATTTATTGCGAGCCGAGGAGCGTGTGTGCGAGACGATTGTTGAACGCGCTGGGGGAATTGGCGCGGTGTGGCATTACACGGTTTGTTAAAATCATCGTTATTTTTACCGCTTTGTTTTGGCAATGTCAAATTAAAAAAGATGTATGCCGATTTGACTATATTCGCCACTGCCTACGGCAGTGGCGAATATAGTCAAATCGGAGAAAACCTGTTGCTACTTCCAAATATGACATTTTCAAGTTAAGCATCAAAATCATGTCAAACTTCGATCACCAAGTCCGCGATTTAATCGCATTTGCTTATGCTAACTCGCCTGCGCTTAAGCAACGCATGAAGGCTGCCGGCCTCACGCCTGCCGATATTCAATCGACCGCTGACCTGAGCAAACTGCCGATACTGAGCAAACAAGACCTAACCCGTATTCAGCAAAGCCAGCCCTCGACCTTGGGTGGTATGTTGACCGTGCCAATTGGCTCGCTCAAGCGCATTTTTCAATCACCCGGCCCGATATTTGACCCCGAACCCAACGAAGCCGACTCATGGCGCTGGGCCAGCTCATTTCGCATGGCGGGTATTCAAACCGGCGATGTAGCACTCAATTGTTTTGGATATCATCTTTCGCCAGCCGGTGCGATGTTTGAAGAAGGTGCGCGGGCTGCCGGTATCGCTGTTGTTCCGGGTGGTATAGGCGCACAGCAACAACAAATCGACTGCATCGAGACGTTAGGCGTGACGATTTATGCCGGTCTGCCGAGTTACCTTAAAGGGCTGATTGACAAGGCCAAAGAATTGGGACGCGACCCCAAACAATGGAAGCTTCGCATTGCCGTCTGTGCCGCCGAACCGCTGCCGCCCTCGCTGCGCAAATGGTTTGCCGATGAATATGGCATTGAGTGTTATAACGTGTATGGCACGGCTGAATGCGGCAATCTTGGCTTCGAAGGCCCAGACCATAATGGTTTTATTTTGCCCGACGATGCCCTCATTCAAGTATGTGACCTCAACACCGGCGCACCCTTGCCGCCCGGCCAAACTGGCGAAGTAGTCGTCACCTTGTTTCGCCGCGATTATATTTTGGTGCGTTTTGGCGTAGGTGATTTGTCGGCGTTGATGCCAAATGCCCCACAACCACGCTTGGTAGGCTGGCTGGGCCGCAGTAGCGACAGCGTTAAAGTACGTGGCTTATTTGTGCACCCACGTCATGTCGATGAAACCATGCGTAAGATTGCAGGTGTGGCGCGTTATCAGGCTGTTGTCACCCGCGATAATCATCGTGATGACTTAACCGTCAAAATTGTTGCTACGCCAAATATCGACACTGTCTCATTCCCTGCTATCGTGTCCCATGCCCTGCATGAGGCTATCAAACTTAAGGTCAATATCGAGCTGATCACCGAATTACCCGCCGATGCCAAGCTTTTTGTAGATGTGCGGACGTGGGAGTAAAAAATTAATGGTTAATGATTAATGGTTAATGGTCAATGAATCATTAACCATTAACCATTAACCACTAATTCTTAAACGGCCCGTCGCGCTCTTGCAAAAAGGTTTTCATATCGCCTTGTTGCATCAGTCCAAACAACCGGTCTTTTTCAGAGATGCCACGTGCGCCGAGCACCAACGTATCATTGGCCTTATGCTGATATTGGGCGTTGACAAAACCCATGATCTCATAACTGCGGCGCAGGCTGTCTTTGGTCATGCGCACACAATAGGCCGGCACCAGCGCAATACGTTGCGCCATACGCATGGCTTCACTCAACAATTGGGCGTGCGGCACTACCCGCGCAATCATGCCTAGGCGCAAGGCCTCATCGGCACTGATAGTGTCGCCGGTGTAATAGAGGTAATGAATCATTTTGGCGTTGCTATTAAACCAAGGCTGCAACATCAGCGGCGAAAGCGCCCCGTGCCGAATTTCTGGCTCGCCAAATTTGGCTTTTTCTGACGCAATCGTCACATCGCAAATCATAGCAATATTGGACCCCGCCGCCACTGCATAGCCATTCACCGCCGCAATGACTGGAATGCGCAAATTCCAAATCTTCATGATGGTGTCAAAATTAAAGTTAGTGGCCGCGCTCAGGCTGGGCGTAGTATCGGGCATTTCGAGACCATCAAGATCAAAGCCAACTGAAAAAGCGCGGTCGCCTGCGCCGGTAATGACCACACACCGCACCTCGTCGTCGCGGTTAATGGCATCGAGCGTTGTGCCAAATTGCTGCATAAGATCGGGCGAAAGCGCATTGAGTTTGTCGGGACGATTAAAGGTAAGAATGGCGACGTGTCCATCGCGCTCGATTTTTAAAATAGGTTTTGACATGAACCGAAGCATAACTGATTTTTTGCAATGGGTATAATCTCGCGCCCGCATGATGCCCTCACAACCCATTATCGAATTTAATGATGTTTCCAAATGTTTTCGTTTGGATCGTCATAAACCTCGCACCTTTCAACAGCTTTTTATCAGCCGCTTTAACCGCATTAAAAACTCGTTGCAGCACAAACCGATCAGCGATGTCGATAACAATCAATTTTGGTCATTGCAAAATATCAATTTCAATATCTATCGTGGTGAATCGGTGGGCTTGGTTGGCGCGAATGGGGCAGGCAAAAGCACAGCGCTCAAACTGATAAGCCGTATTATGCCGCCAACATCAGGGTTGGTGACGGTGCGTGGGCGAGTAACGGCCTTGCTTGAGCTGGGGGCTGGGTTTCACCCCGAGCTAAGCGGTCGCGACAACATTGTGCTCAATGGCGCGGTGATGGGGCTGTCGCGCAAAGAGATTGAGAAAAGAATCGATGCCATCATCGAATTTGCCGAGCTGATCGACTTTATTGATGCCCCCGTTAAACATTATTCAAGCGGCATGTATGCGCGGCTGGGCTTCTCGGTGGCGGTACATCTCGACCCAGAGGTTTTGTTGGTCGATGAAGCCTTGGCCGTCGGCGACCAACATTTTCAAGAGAAATGCCAAGAATATATGTTGCGGCTGAAACGCAAAGGTGTGACATTTTTGCTGGTGTCGCATTCATTGCCCGCTATCGAGCAATTATGCACCCGCGCCTTGTGGCTCGATCATGGGCGTTTGCGCATGGATAGTGATGTACACGAAGTGAGCGATGCCTATTACCGTGCCGTGCTCGAAGAACAAGGCACAAGTAAAGGCGTGACCCAATGGGCAACTGGGCGCACCGGCAGCGGCGAAGTGCGTATTCAAAAGGTCGAATTTTTAAACGAGCATTTGCATTTGCGGCCTACCTTCAGCCCCCTCACGCCGTTGGTGGTGCGTATTTATTACAACGCCCTACAACCCGTCGAAAACCCCATTTTTGGCATCGGTATCGAACATGCCGCCTCGGGGGCCAATATTGCCGGACCACATAGCGGCATGACTAATTACAACATTCCACGTATTCATGGCGAGGGCATCATCGATTATCATATTGAACGGCTGCCACTTTTACCCGGCGAATATTGGTTTTCGTTTTCGGCCTATGACCGCCAAGAATCGCATGAATATGATTATTGGTATCAAGCTGCCAAATTGCGTATTGTGCCGGGCGGCACGGCTGAGCGATATGGTCTGATTGCGCTTGAAGGAGATTGGAAGCTTGTCGCCTAAAATTGCACGAGGTGTTTGGCTGATTATGGCCTTAGCCGCCCTCGTCATTGGGATCATCTTTGCCAACATCGGCGGTTATATCGATGAAGCCGACAATGTGGCAGTGGCGCAGTTGATCGTTTTAGACGGCAGTGTGCTTTATCGCGATCTTTTTTCGCATCATTTCCCTTTTGCTTATTATTGGACCGCATTTTTTTTTAAGCTGTTTGGCATCTCTATTTTTAATGCACGTCTCGCCGTCATTATTCTCAATGCGTTGGCCTTTGGCAGTGTCGGGTTGATCTTGCGCAATTGGCACGTTGGGGCGCTGGCATGGCTAATTTGGGCTTGCGTCAGCCCATTTTTTCTCGGTCATCTCATGCTCTATCAATCATTGGCGGCGGTGGCGCTGGCCCCCGTGTTTGCCGGTGGATTCGCCTATGTTAGCCGTCGCCCGTTACCAAACTTGTGGGGCATGTCGCTCGTTGGTCTGTTTGCCGCCATTGCCATTCTTGCCAACCCGCTTACCCTTTTTGCGGTCGGGCTAACCTTCATCGGCATCGCGTTGCCATTTGGCACAGGGTTTTTGCCACGTCGCTTGCATCACCTAACCCGGCAGCGACAATTTGAGTCGGCGTTATGCATGGCTTTTATTCTTGCACCTTTGATCGGTGTTGTATTAGGCAGTTTTTGTTTTTTGGGGCTAAATGGGGCCTTGGGCGATTTTTACCGCGATGTGGTCATCTTTAACCGTGATATTTACGCCCGTTATAGCGACACCGTGCGTACTGGCCTGTTGGCTAATTGCAGCAAAATAGCGCTCAATATCATCAGCGGTTTAACCTTGTTTGACCCTAACCAGCGCATGTATCCTATTGACACGCTCAAAACCTTTAGTGTGCTGGCTGAGTGGCTGATTTCTGACATCACATTCAAGCTCATCATCATTTTTTATTGTCTGTGGCTAGCGCTCAAGCGGCACGGTCTGGCTGCGCTTTATGTCTACGCATTTGCAGCTTGCGCCCTCATGCGCGGGCGCACCAATTTTGACCAGTTGCCTTTACTTATGTGTGCCGTTGTTGTATTGGCGGTGTGGCAGGCTGACATGTTGACAGAATTACAAGATAAAAAGGTGACAGGCGTGCAAGATGACAGGGTGACAAGATGGCAAGATGACAAGGAGACTATGCTGCCCAAATCTATCGCCCTTCCTCCTTCATCCTTCCTCCTTCATCCTTCCTCCTTTGTCCTTTATCCTTCCCTCTGGCTTTCGCCACTAATTGCACTATTGGTCGTTATTGGCATCGATTTTGGCGTGCAGCAACGCAATAGCCCTGCTGCGGCCCAAGTGCTGGCGCAAGATGCCACCACTGCACTAACCTTGCAGCAATGGGTTTGTGGGCAACCAGATGTAAAACTGGGTTATTACCCTGCCAACCCCTACGTGCATTTTTACAGCCAATTACGGCCCGTCTCGCGTTATTTATTTGTGTGGCCTTGGGTGGCCGAGATTGGCGCTACCGACATCGCCACCACCCTCACACAAGCGCCATATAGCATCGTCAGCATCGTCACCCAAGGCGACATTTGGGGCGTGCCCAACGCCGTTTCACTCGCGCCCATTGCCACAGTTGTACGACGCGATTTTGTCAAAATCGATAATGAAGGCAATGCAAATTCTGGCTTATATCTATCACGCCCGTTATATGATGCCTGTGTGCAAAAAATTAAAAATGAAAAATTTAAAATGAAAAACTGAGCGTAAATTTAGAAGCTCAATTTTTCAATTTCAATTTTCAATTCTAAATTTCCATGACCCGAACCCTCCTCATTTCTCAAGACATCATTGGCCAACGCATGGCCGGGCCGGGCGTGCGATATGTTAATTTGGCGCAAGCGCTGGCCCCGCACACCCAACTTACGCTTGCCGCCCCCAATTTAGCCACCAGCAGCCCGCCATTAAGCACCAGCGGCTATGCATTTGTGCATTACACCTTGGGGCAATGGGCCTCACTCGAAGCCTTGGCAACCCAAGCCGATGTCATCATTTTGCCTATCGACACCGCCAGCGAGTTTCCACAATTGGCGGCTTTAAATGCTTGTCTCGTCATCGATGGCTACGACCCGCTGATGGCCGAATGGTTGGCGTTGTATGCCGATCATTCGCCCCTCGATGCCGACACCGATTGGCGACATCGTATGGCCTTATGCACCCAACCCGCCTTAATGGGCGATTTTTTTATTTGCGCCAGCGAGCGCCAACGCGATTGGTGGCTAGGCCAACTCGAGGCACATGGGCGGCTCAATTTGCACACCTATCGCCAAGACCCCAGCCTGCGCCAGTTGCTCGACATCGTGCCGTTTGGCATGACAGCCGAGACCCCACTCGAACGACACAAGCAACCCCGCACGCTGATGCCGCACCTATTCCCCAGCATCACTGACGACGACAAGCTCATTTTATGGGCAGGCGGTTTGTGGCCTTGGCTCGACCCCATCACTGCCATCAAAGGATTTCAGCTTGCTTATCAACAACGCCCCGACCTCCGCTTGGTCTTCCCCGGCACCCGCCGCCCCAATGCCGAGGCCGTATCAGAGATTGCAAGACATTTTCAGCAGATATACGCCGCCGCCGAGGCCAGCGGTCTGCTCAACCGCGCCATTTTTTTTGGCGATTGGGTTCCGTATGAGCAATGGCATACCTTGCTGCGCGAGACGGACGTAGCACTCACCTGTCATCATGACACCCTCGAGACGCGGCTGGCCTATCGTAGCCGCACTCTCGATCTGATGTGGGCGGGCGTAGCCATCGTCAGCACCCACGGCGATGCGACGAGTGACCTCATTCGCCAACACCATGTAGGGCTAACTGTGCCCTATGGCGATGCAAATGCTGTGGCGGCTGCGCTTTTGCAGTTGTTGAATAAGCCGATCGCCACCGCCAATTTTGACCAATTGCGGGTTCAATATGCGTGGGCCAAGGCCGCCGCACCACTTATTCAATTTTGCCAACAACCGCGCCGCGCCGCCGACCGCGCCACCAACCAATTAACCCGTGGCAACCCCCACTATGCCGCCGAAGCCACCATTCAGACCCAAAACAAACTCAATCAAC
>JAGWYZ010000278.1 GCA_018969115.1 Chloroflexota bacterium
GAAAGAAAAATTAGAACCTGAATTTTCAACACCAATAGAACAAGGCAGACTGCTAATTATTACCCCATTCGACAAAACCGTAAAACGAGTAACTGAACAAACCGCCCAAACACGCAACCAACTAATGACCAACCTTGCAGACAACATCACCGTAGGTTATGTTAATCCGGGTGGGCAGTTGGAGAAGATTTTAAAAGATACCAAAAAGTCAATAGATACAATATACTAAACCTGACGAATTGGTTGCACACAATATGACTTTGGTTATATTGCCCGAGCAACTTGCCAAATAAGCCCAAAGCACATAAGCTTGGCCTGTATGTCTTCGCTCAGCCACGAGATCCCAAAATTTAACCACTTTGAGCTTGAAGTTGACAAAAATGATCAGGTCATCGCCGGTCAAGGCCACATTGTGGTCAATCTTGCCATACGGCGCATCGAGAATATAACTGTGGGTGCGGCCTTCGAGAATGGCCTCAGTGGCCTTGTCTTGTTCTAGCGCATCGAGGTATTTTAAAAACAACAGCCACGAGGTCTGCTCGGTGTAATCCAGTTCGCTGGTGCAGCCAGCGTCTTTCCACAATACATCGTCAATATTTTTAAAGGTCTGTTCAAACATGGTTTCGTTACGGGGTCATCATCGCGGCGGGCATCGGTGCGTCGGTCAAATGGCGCGGCATTTGACGCGGCGATTATAGTCTAGCGCAGGGATTAAAATCACCGCCTGCGCGGTCTAAATGCTTAGCCTGCGAAGGCAGGCTTCGTATGCCCAGCGCGCCATTTCTAATGGCTGCGGTATCTGCCCGAGCGAAGCCGAGGCCGTAGTTGGGCAACATTGCTTTGCCACAAGCCAGAAAATGACGTTCAGGCTTTTGCCCGATGTTGCAATTTTGCAACCTGATATACACTAACACCCATTATGTCACTCATTCCTATACGCGGCAACATGCTGGGCATTGCCCTGTTTGTCATTGCGGGTTTGCTAGCGGGCTTACTCAGCCTTGTCTTTAAGCTGCCCAATGCCAGTGCCATGATCGGTATTGGCCTATTTTTACTGGTGATTGATCTGCTCATTCGCGCTGCCTCGCGCAGCAAAAAAGGCTGGCTGTTTCAACACAAGTTGGGCAGCTATCTGTTTTTTGTGCCGGTCTGGGTGCTCGGCATCATCGTCGTCATCGTCAATGTCGTCAGCGGGCGACGTTAAAAAATGATAGAGATGCGCCATTTGGCATAAAATAGACCTATGAAGTTAGGATTAGGTCTATATGGCAACATGCTCGATGCCGAGCATTTCCGATTCGCAAAACAAGCCGGGGCAACCCACATCGTGGCTCACATTGTTGGGCATTTTCAAAAGCCGGGGGCCAAGGCCCTCACCACCGGCGGCTCAGCGCTGCAAGGCTTTGGCATCAGCGACCCGCTCGATGGCACATGGGATTATGCATGGTTTCGTGACCTCAAGGCTGCCATTAATGCTGAAGGGTTAGAACTTGAGGCGATTGAAAATTTTGAGCCAGTGCATTGGTATGACGTGCTACTCGATGGCCCCAAGCGCGATGCCCAAATGGCACATCTCAAACAAATCATCCGCGACATGGGGCGGGCCGGCATCCCGATCATGGGTTACAACTTCAGCCTTGCCGGGGTGTGGGGGCGCGATACCGGTCCCGTCGCGCGTGGCAAGGCCCTCAGCGTCGGTTATCACAACCCCGTTCAGCCGCCCATCCCCAATGGCATGGTGTGGAATATGGTGTATGACCCCGAACAATTTGACCCCAACGGGCAAAACGGGGTGGTTGCGCCAGTCTCACAGGCACAAATTTGGGATCGCTTTGAGCGCTTTTTGAATGAGATGCTGCCTGTAGCCGAAGAAGCGGGCGTAAAGTTGGCGCTGCACCCCGATGACCCACCCCTGCCCACCTTGCGCGATACTGCGCGGCTGGTCTATCGTTGGGATCTGTATCAGCGCGTGCTCGATTTGGCCCCCAGCACCCACAATACGCTGGAATTTTGCGTGGGCACGTTGTCTGAAATGAGCGATGAATTTGGCGGGCGGGCGGGGTTTAATGATATTTACCACATGGTCGATCATTACAGCGGCACAGGCCGCATCGGCTATGTGCATTTTCGCAATGTCAAAGGCAATGTGCCCTATTACGATGAGATGTTTGTTGACGATGGCGATGTTGACATGATTGAACTGATGCGCATTTTGCACAAAAATAATTTTGATGGCGTGCTCATCCCCGATCATACCCCCGCCATGAGTTGCAGTGCTCCTTGGCACGCGGGCAAAGCCTATGCCCTCGGCTTTATGCGGGCCGTGATGAAGATGTTGTAAACAACAAACAGGCCCAAATGCGCAACAAACAATTCATCGCCCAACATCGAGGCGGGCTGCTCAGCAAAACGCAGCAGCAACAACTCATGCAATGGTCGTGTGATTGCGCCGAACATGTGTTACCCCTATTTGGCGATAACATCGATGAACGGCTGAGCCATGCGCTGGCGGTGGGGCGGGCTTGGCAACAATCACAGGTGCCGACTGGCACGGCGATGAAGGCATCGGTGGCAGCCCATGCTGCGGCTAGGGCTGCCACACAACCAACAGCCATTGCCGTCGCCCGCGCTATTGGGCACGCCGTTGCTACCGCGCATATGGCCGATCATGCGCTGGGCGGAGCCATCTATGCCTTAAAAGCCGTGAAATATGCCGGTCAATCGATCGAGGCAGAAAGACAATGGCAAAATGAGCGCTTGCCAGCAGCGCTTAAGGCGATGGTGATGGTGGCAAGACAAGAAAAAGAACAGGCGTTTAAAGATTTATCCTCTAACAATACCTTTTAGACAAACAAATTAAATTGTGCATATAGGTCGTATGGTGGCGGCGTGGTCTATTGCCTAAATAACAGTATAATTTCTCACAACAAAGGTGTTCTCTATGATATTAACTCAAGAAATCCAAAAACGTTTAAGAGATTTGCCTGAGGCAAAGCAAATTGAAGCACTGGACTTTATTGATTCACTTATTCAACAACTATCATCTTCTCAATCTATCAAACCACAATCTCTTAAGCAACATGCTGCATTCGGAACGTGGAGAAAACGTAACATAGATGCCATCCAATATCAACAAAGGTTGCGATCTGAATGGGAAAACAAATGATTGCTGTTTTTGATACCAATATTGTTATTGATGCCTTAAACGGCATAACCCACGTCGATACAGAGTACGGACTTTACGAACGAGTTTTAATCAGCCAAATCACTTGGATGGAAGTAATAGTTGGCGCCGATGAAGATGACCTTAAAACACGCAATTTTTTAGAAACTTATTTTGAAATTATTTCTATAGATACAACAGTCGCCGAATACGCTGTGCAATTGCGTCGTACTCACCGTCTACGCTTGCCAGATGCAATTATCTTTGCGACCGCAAAAGCATATTCAGCGACACTGGTCACACGTAATACCAAAGACTTCAAAGTTGAATGGGATGCGAATTGCATCCTCTATCAACTCTGAAATTAATATTAAAAACACTTAACCCTAATCCCCCAACGGCACATACAACTCAGCCTGAATAAGCCAACGCCCACCCTGTTTGCGCCACGAGCCTAAATACACGCCATGCCGGGTGCTCAATTCACCGGCATGATGCCAGCGCCCCACCCAATTACCATGTTCGGCAGCCGTATTACCATCTTCACTCAGGCGTATTTGGGTGGGGGTGCGCACAAACGTAATGAAATTGGGATCGGCGAAAAAGCCTTCAAAGGCTTTTTGCACAGCCTCACGACCAATCATGGCGCGGCCATCACTGGCCGATACTTGAATATCGCTCAACCACGTCGCGCCAACCTGTCGCGCATCATGTGCGGCAATTGCCTCATTAAATAGACGACGTTGCTCACGTATGGCCTTTTCTTCGCGCTCAGGGTTGATGGTGCGTGGCAGTTGAACAGATTTTTGTAATTTTACAGATGATGACATAAAGTTGATTGTAATGGCTGCGCTATAATGCCGACGATTACCCCATGCCTCACCTATTTAGCCCCTTCACCCTACGTTCTGTCACGCTGCACAATCGCATTGGCGTTTCACCCATGTGCCAATATAGTGCCATCAATGGCGTGCCAAATGAATGGCATAGTGTACATCTTGGCTCACGCGCGGTCGGCGGGGCGGGTTTAATCATTGCCGAGGCCACTGGGGTTGAGGCGCAAGGGCGCATTACCCTCGGCTGCACTGGCTTGTGGAATGACAGCCAAACTGAGGCTTGGCAGCGTATTGTGGCCTTTGGGCGGGCGCAGGGCGCGGTGATGGGGGTGCAATTGGGCCACGCCGGGCGCAAAGCCAGCACCCTCAAACCTTGGGAGGGCAACGCTTCAGTCAGCCCCGAACAAGGCGGCTACGAGAGCATCGGCCCCAGTGCCCTCGCCTTTAGCCCCAACCTCGCCACCCCACGCGCCATGACCCTAGCCGACATTCAGCGTGTGCAAAACGCCTTTTGCCAAGCCGCCGTGCGTGCTATGGGGGCGGGGTTTCAGGTGATTGAGCTACACGCGGCACACGGCTACTTGCTGCACAGTTTTCTATCGCCCCTCAGCAACCAACGCGCCGATGCCTATGGCGGCAGCTTCGACAATCGCACCCGCTTACTGCGCGAGATCGTGCAACAGGTACGACACGTCATCCCCGATGCCATGCCATTGCTCGTGCGTTTGTCTTGCAGCGATTGGGTCGAAGACGGCTGGACACTAGACGAGAGCATCGTGCTGGCGCGGTTATTGCAAGCCGAGGGGGTTGATCTCATTGATTGCAGTTCGGGCGGGACCGCACCCAATGTCAAAATCCCAGTCGGGCCGGGGTATCAAGTGCCATTTGCCGCCGCCATTCGGCGTGAGGCCGGCATCGCCACCGCCGCTGTCGGTCTCATCACCGAGCCGATGCAGGCCAACGACATCATCAGCAACGGCACTGCCGACTTGGCCTTTTTGGCGCGTGAGCTACTGCGTGACCCCTATTGGCCGCATCATGCCGCCAAAACCTTGGGGCAACCGGTGTTTGCACCGGTTCAATATGGGCGGGCATTCTGATCTAAAACCTCGAAGGCCTTAGCACAACTTGATGTTGTAGATGCAATGCCAAAACCACGATCCTGCCAACCC
>JAGWYZ010000279.1 GCA_018969115.1 Chloroflexota bacterium
TCCAGCGCACAAGGTGCAAAATATCATGTGTTGGGGGTGATTGCCATTGCAGATGTGTTGCGGGCTGGCGCTACTGATATTACGCGTCAATTAAAATCGGTGGGGGTTAGTCAAGTGGTAATGTTGACCGGTGACAATGCCCGCGTTGCCAAAGCCATCGCACAGCAAGCCAAGGTTGATCATTTTTATGCCGACTTATTACCCCAAGATAAAGTCACCAAAATTAAAGGTTTGGGGATGAAGAATTTAGAATTAACGAGTTTGAAGACTTCCAATCTAAAATCTAAAAATCTAAATTCAAAATCAGTAGTAGCAATGGTGGGCGATGGTGTGAATGACGCACCAGCGCTGGCCTCAGCCAGCATCGGCATTGCGATGGGTGCAGCAGGCACTGATGTTGCACTCGAGACTGCCGATGTAGTGCTGATGGCAAATGATTTGTCAAAAATTCCATACGCCATTGCACTCAGCCGAGCAGCAAGGCGGGTGGTTATTCAAAATTTGGTGTTTTCAGGCGCGGTGATTGTGGTACTGTTAATTTCAGCCTTAGGTTTTCAATTGCCTTTGCCAATTGGGGTGGTGGGGCACGAAGGCAGCACCGTGTTAGTGTGTTTGAATGGGTTGCGCTTATTGGCGTTTAATTGGAAACCACAGTCTTCTCAATAATTGGCAGCAGCCCCAAAACATAATGCCGAAACCGCTATAACAATTGAGGATTTCGAAATGGCAGTTTTACTATCATTTCGACATTACATCTTTTAGGAATATGCTCTATATTAAGCAATGATTAAGCAATGATTAAGCAATGAAACCTGACATTTTTAATGCTTAATTAACGGCACAAAATTTAACTTGTCACGCGCCCCGGGTGTGGAGGTAGCAGCTAGGGTGGGTGTGTTGGTCGGCAACGGAGTCGGCGTTGCAGTTGGGGGCTGATCTTGCACCGAAATCGATGAAACAACTTGGATTATTGCCCTGTTTATCGACCACCCGTACATCTAATTTGGTCAGCGTCGTCACATTCTGATAATTGCCAACTGTTTTGGCCAATAAACCCACTGTGACGCTAACAGGTTGGGTTTGGGCAATACCAATACTTTCACAAATAACAGAATTTTGGTCGCCATCAAAATAGCAATCGCCTAATTTAGGTTCAACGGTTACACCACGATAGTCAAACCCCGATGCAATAACACTGATAAATTGCCCCGATGTGGCGTTGCGTTCGCCAGTGACACTGAGAATATAAATCGCTGAGAACTCAGAATTTAATTGAACCACAGTGGGTACATTACCACTAATTGCTAAATCTGCTTCATCCTCATTAGGAGGTAAAGTTGGATCTGGGATACGTGTGCCATTGGGGTCATCAACACGATTAGGGTTACCGCCTGCGGCGGCGTTGACCGCCAATAATAGCGCAAGCCCAAGCCCGATGCAAAAAGAGCCATATTTTCTAAGGTTATACATGAATACAGATTATCAAATGCAGCATTTTGTATCGTCTCAAAAGTAATCTGCTCACAAAATCTGCCTTTGCAGGCATAGCATTCAAATTACTTTATCGCTTCGAGACAGGCTGAGCATTCCAACCAAATTTTTTTGGGCAAAGTTGCCATTGCTTGTTTACCGTGTCCACGCTCAAATACTGGGCGATATAGCACTTCACCTTTCATATGGTTACTCCCACACGTGTGACAAGCCGCTTGCATATCTAAAACAACAGCGGTATACCCAGCCACAACCCAACCATCATGTTCAGTATGTGCAGCCAATGACTCGAGCGCAGCTCGTACTGTTAATGATTTATTGCCACTGTAATAGGTCTCTGATAATTTATCGAGTAACCCAACAGTCTGTTCATCTAGGGTGAAGTTAAGCCTTTGCATCTCAATTACTAAATCCTAATACGCACAAGTAAGTACAAAGTATACTCCACCAATGCCTCTATAGATGTGAAGTATAGTGCTAATATTAATATGATGTCTCGACCACGACTAATTGTCATTTTAACAATTTTATTGCTGCTAATCCTCGGTACGATTGCGCTAGACAACTTGATTTTAGGGATTAATCTCATTCCAGAATTGAGCTTGCCCGACACTATGCAAACGTTTGTCACCATTTTTCTGGGCGTGTTTATCGAGGCAGCGGCATTCTTGCTCATCGGTAGTCTCGCCTCTGGTTTTGTGGCAGTCTATGTTTCAAATGAGGACATCGCCCGCCTCATCCCACGCAACCCCATTCTCGCGACTTGTGTGGGAGCACTAATTGGCATGATTTTCCCCGTGTGCGAATGTGGCGTAGTGCCATTAGTACGGCGGCTATATCAAAAAGGTTTACCGATCTCAGCCGGTATTGCATTTTTACTGGGTGCGCCAGTGTTAAACCCAGTTGTTATTGCCAGCACCTATGCTGCTTTTGGAAATAGTACTGTGTTATGGGCACGCTTAGGCTTTACCTTTGTTATTGCAGTTGGGGTGGGATTGGTATTTTTGTCACAACCAGACCCAGCTAAAATTTTGTTGCGCCCCAATCTTTTCCCGCGTTTATTTGCCCCCAACCAAATCCCCATTCAAGAAAAAGCGACAGCTAACGACGAAATCGACCATAAACACAGCCATGTGCATGAATCAAGCGGAGGCTTGCAGCAAGCGCTGACGATTGCCACCGATGAATTCTTCGACATGGGGCGTTATATGATTTTTGGTACCTTGCTTTCAACATCGATGCAATTGTTTGTGCCACAATCAACCCTGCTCAGTATTGGCACAAACCCAGTTTTGTCAGTTGTGGCAATGTTAATTTTGGCTTATGTGCTCTCAGTGTGCAGCACAGTCGATGCATTCTTGGCACTTAATTTTGTTAATACCTTTACCACTGGCTCAGTCATTGCCTTTTTAGTATTTGGGCCAATGGTCGATATTAAAAGCACAATGATGTTTTTGGGTGTGTATCAGCGTCGTGTCGTGGTCTATCTTGTTGCATTATTGGCACTTTCAGGCTTGGTAGTCGGTTTATTAATGACGTAGGCATCTTCTCAATAAAACGGGGAAAGTAAAATATTTTTATGAGAAAATTTATTGATTTAATCTTTAAACTAATGCTCACAGCGGCAGCGTTGGGGTCACTCTATTATGCTGGCATGACACTGTACGATAAAACAAAAACGATGTCAGCTGGGACTGCACGTTTAAGCTCGCTCGATAAAACCCTAGTTGGGGTATATCTTGATTTAATTCGTAGTAGTGATTTGCGCCGCCCCGTGAATAATGACCCGACCCCCAAGACCTTCATCGTGCGCCCCGGCGATACGGTTGTGCAAATTTCACAAAACCTAGTAGCGCAAGGGCTTGTTCGTGATGCCGATCTATTCCGGTTATATGTGCGTTATAGTGCACTCGATCAAAATATTCAAACCGGCACTTTTCAATTGCGGGCCAATATGGATATCCCTCAATTGGCGCGTTCTCTTCAACGCGGTTTGGCCCAAGAAACCCAAATCACCATCCCTGAAGGCAAACGAATTGAAGAGATTGCGGAATTGTTAAAAGATCAGCTGGGCAGCAATTACAGCCCCGATGAATTTTTGCGGCTGGCACGTCGTGCTAACTTCAGCTATGCATTTCTTAAAGACCTGCCAGATGGTGCTTCGCTCGAAGGGTTTCTCTTTCCGGATACCTATCGTTTGCCCGAAAACCCCAGCGCCCAAGATGTAATTTTGCGCATGTTAGACAATTATGGCGGCAAAATTGCCCCCATCATCGAGCAAGGCAAACCCAAAAATCTGACAGTGCGCCAAGTGCTGACGCTGGCATCGATTGTTGAACGCGAGGCTGTGGTTGCGGCTGAACGCCCTACCATTGCCAGCGTTTATTTTAATCGCATGAAAATTGGTATGGCTTTGCAAGCTGACCCAACCACCCAATATGCGCTTGGCTACGACCCAAAGCAAAAAACTTGGTGGCGAGTGCTCACCTTAGATGATTTGAAATATGCCGACCCAGCCGGTTACAATACTTATGTAAACCCAGATCTGCCACCAGGGCCAATTGCCAACCCGGGTCTAGCCTCTATTCAAGCTGTATTGCAGCCCGCACAAACCCGATTTTTATTTTTTGTGGCTTCGTGTAATAAAGATGGCACACATAAATTTGCGGCCACATTTGAAGAACAACGTCGTAATTTATGTCCATAATCCTTACTGCATTCTCATCCCATTATGTTATAGTCGTTTTAAATTGATAGATCAAGTATTTCTAAATTTAAGTAAAAACGGGTTTGACCTTCCTAAAATGAGTGATGAGTTGCGAAATGGAGCAACATTTCGTGGTGTGCCACAAACGGTGATAGGGCATCGGTTGCGTTTAGGTGATATTTTTCCTTCGGTGACTTTGGTTGCACCTGATCTGTCGCATGTAGCCTTGAGCCAATATGCTGGAACGATTCGGCTGATTAGCGTCATACCATCAATCGACACCGGTATTTGTGATGCTCAAACACGACGTTTTAGTGCCGAAGCCACGAAATTTGGCAACAATTTGCAAATGATCACCATCAGCACCGACATGCCATTCACCCAAAAGCGTTGGCTGCATGATGCCCAAATTGATAATATCGTGATGTTATCTGACCATCGTGAAATGGCTTTTGGCTATGCCGCTGGCATTTATGTCAAAGAAATGCGGATTTTGCAACGCAGTATTTTTGTGGTAAACCGCGAAAACCGTATTGTTTATTGTGAATATGTACGCGAAATAGGCCAACATCCTGATTATGATGCGGCTTTGGGAGTTTTGAAGGCAATAGTCAATAGTCAGTAGTCAGTGTCATAATTCGGCTCAACGCCAATATTTGGCATACTAAACACCAATCTGACGACTGACTACTTTATGTAAAACACAATGCAGTCTGTACGAAATTTTGCATCTCGCTTGGTGGGCCATGTCGAGCAGGTGATCGTGGGGAAACACGAAGTAATCGAACTAATGGCAATTTGTTTGCTGAGTCAAGGGCACGTGCTGATTGAAGATGTACCGGGCGTGGGTAAAACCATGTTGGCAAAAGCATTAGCGAAGACCATCGGTGGTGTTTTTAAGCGTATTCAATTTACGCCAGATATGTTGCCC
>JAGWYZ010000280.1 GCA_018969115.1 Chloroflexota bacterium
TGTTCTATAAACACCTTTAGAGACCCTAATTTGTCGAACCTTTCGCCCGAAACCTTAAATTTTTACACCTACTCGCCCCAACTCACGTGCTGCCAATGCCACCAAATAGGCCGCAATTTCGGGTTGGTTTGCCAGCCCGAGCTGGCTGACAAACAAGCGCCGTATGATGTCGATATTGGGTGAGCGTTCGCCGCGCTCTAAGCGGCAGATATATGATGGGCTGTAATTCACCCGCTCGGCCAAGGCTTGTTGCGACAAACCAGCCTGTTCACGTAAAGCCTTAAGCAGGCTCCCAAAACGATAATAAGTTTTATATTGGCTTAAAAATGTATCTTGTAGCATAAATAACCCCTCTTACTATTTAATTTCTACTCTTTATTTATGCTATGGCTCATCATTTAGCCAATCTTTTACAATTCAACCTTAAATTTTCTGTGAGGTTTTCTAAGTGGCGCGCCATTTTTCATGTGGTTCAGCGAATCAATAAACGGAGTAACAACGACAAAATAACACATATTTTCAAAAAGACAATAATATTTGTAATCTCAACCGCGATTTGCTATAAATAATATTTTTGGCGTTTTGTGTTGTTGTGCCCTTTGACTGGGCAGTGAATCTTTGAACAATATGTTGAAGGCTTAATCATTTTTGGTTATAGTGGCCTTACTTCATCATAGTTTCTTTGCACACCCAAAGTATGCAGATTGCATTTGGTTTTACATGGATCGAAAAGAGGGGGAAACGACATGTTGATAACATTGGGGCAAACCGAAGCCAAAGATAAATTACTACAAATTGTATCGAGTGCGTGGGTAAAAACACAATTACATGAGACGTTAGACGCAGATACCGCGAGCGTTATTCACAAAATTGTGTTGCGAAATGTGTTGTGTGGGCGTGTGGCACGCTTGTTTGCACGTCGACAACAGGAAATCAATGAAGACACCGTTGCAAATTATGTTGGGGATGTGGCTTATTTTTATTGGGTCGAGAAAGCGCAATGGCGGTTATTGCGCACTAAAGAAGGACATGAACTGCTACAAAAGTTGCTAAAACTTTATGCGGGTGGGCATGTCAAAAAATTGCGGGGGTATGGCTTTAATATTACGCCAGAAGAAGCCATTAATGAAAGCTTTTCGCATGCGCATCAGCATCTTCAACAATACCCGTTTGATGTGCGCTTAGAAAAATGGCTCGATTATCGGGGCTTTGATTGTGCCTATAAATTATGTCAAGAAAATAGCCAATTATTGGTGCAGGTTGCGTTAGAGCAAATCGAAGATTTGTATGTGAATGATTTTGAGCTTAATTATCGCTCTGAACAAACCACCCTCGAGTATCGGCTCATTATCGAAAACCATCAACAACACTTGTCGGGGGTTGATCAACATATTTGGGCATTTTGGCGTAGCGGGTATAGCATTAAAGAAACTGCGTCAAGATTATGTGTGCCATCGCACACCGTATCTAATCGTCGTCATCATATCCGCGCATTTTTTAGACGACAAGCCGCCATGTGATATAACATCCCTATCGTGTATGTTGTTCATACCTTCCCAGATGATGTTGCTGATCTTATTGAAGCGTGGCTTGCAGCTGAGGTTTTGCCGAATGCCGATAATGTTGTGCGCAGCCGCCCAGCCCAGCCAAAGCCACACAGCGAAAAATTGGTAGGCGCAAATTTAATTACCTTTAACAATGCTGAAATATGGTATGAGCTATTTGTTGCCGATGTCACAAATACGCCTAATAAAATATTGTTAATTTTGCGTTGGGTGAGCGAGACTCCGTTGACCCAAGATTTGCGTTTTAAATTGCATATTGGCAACCTTGAATTTGCAACCCATACCCAATCATCATCCGAAGCAATCTGGTTGCTTGCCAGAGCCAATATTGAGGATTCCAAAACTAAAAAATTGTTGAGTCCACGCAAGTTGGTGATCAAAGTGGACTAAATGTTGTAGGCACGCCAATGGTAACTCTTTACTATGGTTAGCCCATACCCATTACTCGCCAACCCGCCCAACGAAAGGCAGGTTGATGGACCTGTTGACGTTGAAATTGCGCCAAGGCCAGCCCAAGATCACCATTTTGCGCATAATATTGCCATATTTCGGGCATCACACTTGCCGTCAGCCGATCTTCGGCCACCCACTGTGTGCTCAGGCAAGCCTTGGCCCCTGCCATCATGAATGCGGCTTCAATCCCGACACGCTCTTCGCCCCCATATTCAACCGCCAAGGCACTTTCACAAGCGGCAACGCTAACACAGCCTTTTATCTGCCATGTTAACAACGCTTGTGTGCTCAAATCGCCATCGGCTAAGGCTAAACTTGAAAATCGGGGTTGGGCTTGGGTATAGACGGCATGGCTGGCAAAATGAATAAAACCAAATTGGCTTAGTTTGCCCGAAGTCTGCATTTGGCGTAATGCCGATACGTTAGCCGCGCTCCCTTGTAATACCTGGGCTTGTGAAAATGTTGTTTTAAATGCATCTGCTTCCA
Source organism: Chloroflexota bacterium (assembly GCA_018969115.1). GTDB lineage: Bacteria > Chloroflexota > Anaerolineae > J036 > Brachytrichaceae > AQU-03. The sequence continues at coordinate 2,505 of JAGWYZ010000280.1, forward strand.
GCTTGGTAAACGGTAACGGTGGATATCGGTCAGCGAAATCATCGGGCGCAACCGCCAACGTTGGAACGGTGGTTGGTAATGGCAATGTTGTGGGCAAATCGGCGCAGGCATCTGCCGCTAAATCCCATGAATAGGTATAACGCAGCATGGCTCGTTGACACAATTTTGAACCATCGCTTAATGGGAATGCAGCAAAGGCAATCCGCGACCATTCAGTGCAATCGGCTAAAATGAGGTTGTGGTCGGTTGAATGCAGGGGGAGCCATGTTTCAGGCTGCAACCATTGTGCCAACACTCGCAAATTGATGTCTGTTTCACCATAAGCGACTCGACGACGATCAAGTTCTATGGCGTTCGCCAAACTTAAACATCTTTTTTGAATGATGTTGGCCTGCAATTTTTGGCATTCAAACGTATCGGGTGTGAGCTTTAGCAAAAGCCAGCCCTCGGCACTCGGTTCAATCGCAATTGCTGTCCACGCATCGCCAAAACGTCGGCCAAAAGCAGCACGATAATCAGCCAATGATCGCGGACGGATATTATTGGAGCGAATGATGTCGGGACGGGGCATCGCCATCTGTTGTGCGTCTAAACGTGCATAATCATCTTGTAATTGGCGATTCTTTTGGCGCAACGTCGCCAATTGTTCTGGATTGGCAGGCACACCCCCCATCAACAGCCGTGTGTAATCTGCTCTTAATTGTGAATGAGCCGCTTGTTGCGTTGTCTCCGCTTCTGTCTCAGGTGGCATCATCGCCCCAACCACCGCAGCATGACTGGCCTGACGCATCGTTCGTATCCATTGTGCCCGTCGATATTCGCTGATAATAATTGCATCTATGTGGCTGTTAAGTTGATACGCCAGTGATATTGCCATGCGATAGATGGGCTCAAAACGGCTAGCTAACATGCTGGCCAACACCAAGTCGTTTGCTTGCCAGCGCAATTGGCGAATTTGTTGAATGGCTTGGGTCAAATAATGTAGGGCAAGATCTGGCTGCTGCGTTTGCAGCAAATGCTGCGCTCGTAGGACCATGACCCGCAACTGAAATTCTGGTAATTCACCCACTTCTAATTCAACTGCTTGCAAGATGGGCAACGCGGGCTGCGTAGCCACCGATTGGGTGCGAATAGAATATTCGGCCAATGCCAATTGCGTCCGAACCCATTCGATCTTGGTGCGATCAGGATAGGTTTCATGCACCAGTTCACGCAATAATGATTCAGCCTGACTAAACGCATTGGCTTCGAGCAAATATTCTGCAAAATGGATTTTGGCTTGGGTACGATAAAGCGTGGCTTGGCTTTGTGCGAGAGAACTATTGGTACGCGCTAACCAGATATGTTTTTGGGACGGGTCTTCTATTTGATATAACAATGTCGCTGTCAATGCGGCCCAGTCGTGGCGATTCGTGCGCTCAAAATCGCGCAAGGCCTCACTGAGCTTTAGATTGGCAAAATAACCATTGCCCAGAAAGGTATGAATACGCCCAATTTGTAATTGGCAAATCGCCAACATTCCGCTGTAGCTATTTACACTGGCCCAGTGTTCTGCTTCGGCAAAATAGTGCAAAGCCGATTGATATTTGCCCCAGCTTAAGTCTAAAATCCCCAAATTAAACAAACAGGTTGATCTATTGGCAGCGTGATTGACCTTAATTGACAGTTGTAATGCTTTGTTTAAACTATCGTGTGCCTTTATATAGTTGCCTTTTCCAAATAAAATTGTGCCTTTAACAATTAAGCTATCGACAAGGCTAAGGCTAGAACCTGTCAATTTCACAAATTTTAAAGACTTGGTAATAGCATGTGCAGCTTCTTCAAACTGACTGGCCTGATACGATAGACTCGTTTGGGCCAGATACAACATCGCTAATCGAAAATTAAGTTGATAAGATTTTGCAATAGGGATGAGCTTCTCGATCCAGTTATGTGCTTGTTGTAAGTTTCCGGCGCGTAAATAGGCATAACAAATCACCACACCCAAAACAACTGCATCTATGGGCGTGCCTTCTTTATATATGGTCTCAAATAGCACAGGCGCATGTTGCAAAAAAAATGGGGAATCGCCTCGGTTATATAGCGCGATCAGGTGAATAGCCTGCCACTTGAGATCATCCTGCCGGTCACCTATTTGTTCAATGATAGGTCTGATCTCTGCCAAGATAGGCAGCGATTGTTGAAATTTGCCCATACGGTTATAGACCGTCGCAAGGTCAATGCAACAACGTGCACGCTCGATACCAGTCAACTGGGCTTCAGCCTTCTGCAAACAAGCAATGGCTTGCTCAAATTGCGACATGCCGCTTAAAGCCACGCCCATTTGCCAACACACAAAGCCATCGGGCGCAGCGATCTGTTGCAGGCGGCGATAAGCTACCTGAAATCGCTCGGTTTGTAAGGCGTTGAGTGCCTGGGCAAGAAAACCCATTGCCGTGATTGTAAACGGAAACGATGTGGCTAAATTGTCTTGCCATAAGTGTAAGGTTTAAGGGCATGGTTCAAAAAGCCACAAAGTTAGATTGACACTTTAGGTGAAAAACCCAGCAAAGTCAAAGGATCATCGGGCACGTCTAAATCAACTAATTGGGCAGGGCTATACCCCGCCCGTTTGCCACGG
>JAGWYZ010000281.1 GCA_018969115.1 Chloroflexota bacterium
TTAACCCTGCATTTGATGTCACCCCAGCTCGATATGTTACAGCGTTTATCACCGAGCATGGCATCGCACATGCGCCATTTTTAGATACCTTGCCCAAGGTAATGAAAGCTGCCCCATAAAAATGTTTGGATCATGATTTTGACGAGTGTAGTAGGCCCCGAAAACTAGACATGAGAAAGGGCTAAAGTCAGGTGGAGTGCAAACAAAAATGAAGAAATCATTTACACTCACTTTTAAGGCCGACGTAGCCTGTGAGCTAATACAAGAAGAAAAAACAATGGCACAAATTGCGATTAATGGCTTAGTGAGCTTGTATGAAGACGGACAACGTGAAATCAAACAAGTCAAAAAGCAGCAGCAAATAGAAAAAGAGTAGTCATACGCCAAAATTGGGCGTTTAACCAGCAAAATGAGCCGAATTGATCGATTAACAATGTTAGAGTGTGAAAATAACACGATCAGTTTTAAGACGCAATGTGAGTTATTAGGGGTCAATCGAAGTGGAACCTATTCCATACCTCGTGAATTAAGCGCCATGAGGAGGTTAAGATTAAACATGAAACAGACAAAATATATATGAACGCATCGTTTTATGGCTCACGTAGAATTACAGCCTAAATGCAACGCATGGATTGAGATATTAATTGTAAAGTAGTGCAACGCCATATGCAAGAAATGGGGAGTGTATAAAATAGAAAGGATGAAATGCTTAAAATGTCAAAGCGACAATACGATTAAAGATGGACATCATCGGAGTGGAAGTGAAAAATATAATTGTAAAGCTTGTAGTTGTAATTTCACACCTTGTCCCAAACCAAAAGGCTACGATGCAGCGAAAAAACAAACCGCGATTGAAATGTATATCGATGGCATAAATTATCGGCGAGTGGCCCGTTTATTAAAAATTAGTCATCAAAGTATCTCAAATCGGGTAACTCAAGTAGCAAATCAAATTAAAATCGAAGAGGCGAGCTTTCCTGCTGCTGGGCCAGACACAATAGTGGAACTGGATGAATTATTCACATTCTCAGGCTCAAAAAAACGAAATTGATGTTGTAACGCAAGTTCATCGAGAAACACCCTGTTTTTCTTATTCGCTGCAAGCGCTCAAAAATATAATTAAATTACTTGTCTATTGTTGGAATCGACGTCAATTATTTCATCGTGCCTATCCTACATATTCGCGCCCACTGATAGATTTTTTGCGTCCTTTTGAATTTTGACACTCCCTCGAAGCTCATAGCTCACGGCTCAAAGATTATAATCCCCAACCTTAAATGAACATCACCCACATCAATGCCACTGATCTCAGTGGCGGCGCGGCCCGCGCAGCCTATCGTCTGCATTGCAGTTTGGGTGAATTAGGTTTGCGCTCACGTATGTTGGTACATTACAAAAGCAGCGTTGACCCAACCATCACACCGGCGCTAAAAACACGTTCGCCAATCGAAAAACTAAGCTATCGTTGGCATAAAGCACAACACGAACATGAAATGGCGCGTTACCCCAACAAACTTGGCAGTTTGTTCTCGGCACAAATGCTGCCAAGTTTGTTCGATCTGGCTGCCATTCCGCCCGATACCGATGTCATTCATCTGCATTGGGTTTGTGGCGAATTTGTCAATATTAATGCAGTGGCACAAATTGCCAAACTTGGCAAACCAGTGGTATGGACCCTACACGATATGTGGCCTTTGACTGGGGGATGTCATTATGCTGAAGCCTGTAATGCCTACACCCAACAATGTGGGTCATGCCCCAATTTGCATGGCGTTTATCAAACAGCGGTAGGCAAAAATGACCTCAGCCAGCGTGTCTTTAAACACAAACAGCAGCATTGGCAGGGGTTACCTATCACCTTCATTGCGCCCTCAACTTGGGTGGGTGAATGTGCCCAAAACAGCATCTTATTTCGCCATGCCCCAGTCAAAGTCATTCATCACGGTCTCGACCTCGCTCGATTTCATCCACACCCGCCCCAATTGGCACGCCAAACACTGGGTCTGCCACTCGATAAAAAACTGATTTTATTTGGGGCCATGAACAGCACTGCCGACCAACGCAAAGGGTTTCACTTGTTATTACCTGCTTTGCAACAATTGGAAAATGGGGCAGATTGCGAATTGATTATTTTTGGCTCAGATCAAGCCCCCACTGCCCAATTGACATACTATAAGACCCATATCCTAGGGGCCATTCACAACGATGCTACCCTCAGCCAAATTTATGCCGCTGCTGATGTTATGGTTGTGCCATCGCTGCAAGAAACCTTCGGGCAAACCGCCGCCGAGGCCTTGGCTTGTGGCACGCCAGTGGTGGCTTTTGATGCTACAGGTTTAAAAGATGTGGTTGATCATCGGGTGAATGGCTATTTGGCTCGCCCATTTGACCCTGATGATTTGGCAACTGGTATTGCATGGGTTATGGCACAACCGCCCAGCCCTCTGCGTACCCAAGCCCGCGCCAAAGCCAAGCGCGCCTTTGACCAAACACAATGCGCCCAGCACCATGTTACGCTCTATAGAACAGTCATAAGTAGTCAGTAGCCCAGATTGATTTTAGGTGGGCATAGTGTTATTGCGATATCGCGTTTTCCGATTACTGACTATTGATTACTAACCACTCCCATCTTCATTTATGATTGGGTCATGAGTAACCCACACCAAGACAACACTTCGATTCGAGATGATTTTATGCTGCGTCGCGACATGCGGCTATTAAACAACGGCTCATATGGCGCATGTCCCAAACCCGTGTTTGCCGAATATCAACGCTGGCAAGCCGAGTTGGAATATCATCCCGGTGGGTTTATTGGGCGTTGGGCCAGTTTGCTCGAAATAGCCCGCACCCGCTTAGCAGATTATTTACACACCACGCAAGACCGCTTGGGTTTCGTTACCAACGCCACGATGGGGGTCAACGTGGTGGCCCACTCAATGCGCAGCTATCTAAAACCCGGCGACGAGGTACTGACCACTGACCATGAGTATGGCGCTTGTAACCACGCATGGCAGTTTAACTGTGCCAAAGCCGGGGCTATTTATATCAATCGCCCAATCGATTTGCCTATTCATTCAAACGAAGATTTTATCGAGCGTTTTTGGGCAGGCGTAACACCACGCACGCGCGTTATTTACCTCAGCCACACCACCTCACCTACGGCACTCACTTTTCCATTAGAAGAAATTTGTCGCCGCGCCCGCACCGCCGATATTTTGACCGTTATTGATGGTGCTCACGTGCCCGGCCAACGTGAATTGTATTTAGATGATTTGGGTGCCGATTTTTACACCGGCAATTGCCACAAATGGATGTGTGCCCCCAAGGGAACCGCCTTTTTATATGCCCGCCGCAAGGTTGAACACCTTATCGAGCCGATTATTGTTGGGCATGGCTGGCTTCCTGAAAAACGCTCAGACAAACCACTTTTTGATTATGTCGAAATGTTTGGCACCCGTGATATTGCCGCTTTTTTAACTGTGCCAGCGGCCATCGATTACTTGCAGGCGCATAATTGGAAATCGGTGCAAACTCATTGCTTTGAACTCGCTAAACAATTAAAACAAGATATTGAAACACAATTCGGCACACAATCAATTTGCCCAGATGACTTTGAATGGTATAGCCAGCTCAGCCCCATTCGCCTGCCTGATAACACCGATATGGACAAGCTAAAGCACATTTTTACCGAGCATTATCATATCGAGATTCCACTCATTACATGGCGCAATTTTAAATTTGCCCGTTTGTCGGTTCAAATTTATACCAGCCAAGATGAGCTAGATGCCTTTTACGAGGCAATTACTACCCATGTTTTGGCCTGCCAATTGCCAACTGCATAGCCTCGAACAACCTTTCTGTCGATATCGCTATGCTCGTGCCGGCATAGCGATGTTGGCATTTTCTCCACGCCATATTCTCATTTTCTCGATCTATAATCATTATTATGCCCTCGCGGACAAATGAGGAATGGTTAGCAGCATTACGTAACAAAAACACGCCCCAAAGCAATGAATTACATAATGCTGCTTTGGCTGATTTGCGTGCCACCATCATGAATGGGTTGCCTCACGCCTTACAACCTTGGATTCAATCGAGCCACCCACAATTTGCCGCCCTAACCGAAGAAGTGGCGCAAGAAACGCTACTCAAAGTGCTCAAAAACCTTGCTTCGTTTGAAGATCGCAGCCAATTTACGACTTGGGTGCATAAAATCGCTGCGCATGTGGCTTTAACTGAGTTACGCCGTCGTAAATGGCGCGATGCTTCATTAGAAGAAATCACTGCAAATGATGATGGTGAGGGTAATAACGAAAATAACACATTGTTAGCTGATTCAGCTCAAGGCCCCGAACATGCCATCGAAAAAGCCGATTTACTCATGCTGGTGCGGCGTATCATTACCGAAGAGTTAACCGAGCGGCAGCGTAATGCCCTCATTGCAGCCGCTATCCAAGATGTGCCAATTGATGATCTTGCCAAACGTATGAAAATGGAACGAAATGCGTTATATAAATTGTTACATGATGCCCGTTCACGATTAAAAAAACGGCTATTGAGCGAGGGAATTTCGGTGCAAGATGTGTTTGCTAGCGTAGTTGCCTAATTTTTTTATGTCGTGGGTAAGATAAGCAATAGATATACGTCAATAGTGAAGGATCAGAATTAACCGTGCGATTGTTGGATAAACCAAAGGACATATTCAGTGGAGGAAATCAAATACTCCAGACAATTGAGACAATTGAGCCATCTTTGATAAAGCTTGAGGATGTTGGTAAAATACTACATCTACTCGACGACATACCGATAGTAGCGGTCACTTGTGAGGATGTGGATGAGGTTCTTGATCAATTTGCTGAAGCCACTATGCACGGCGAAAATGTTGCAGAGCTAATGCCACTTATCTACCAACATATCATGAAATGCCTCTGTTGTCAACCAAAATATCAGGCGCTTCTACGTGTTTTGCAGGCTGTTCGGGCTTAATATGCCAACTACTGGGTCAAAATAGATTTCAGTGACAAATTAAACATAATATGTGGCGCAACAATCCGTATAGCATGGTAAGACAGTGAAGAAAAGTTAAAAACAGAATTTGAGGCTGCAAGCGA
>JAGWYZ010000282.1 GCA_018969115.1 Chloroflexota bacterium
TTTTAACAAGATAAAGTTTAGGAAATACCGATCTCACTATCTCCGTATCAGCAAAGCTGATACGGAGATAGTAAGATCGGCGGTATGTCTAATAATTCGTAATTTGTAATTTGTAATTAACAATGCTATGACCACCAAAACTTCATTCCGACAGCGCGTCATTAAAGACTTTAAGCGTAACAAAGGCATCTATTTAATGTTGTTGCCGGTGCTTATTTACTACGCAGTGTTTCATTATGGGCCAATGTATGGTGCTCAAATTGCGTTTCGAGATTTTAGCCCAGTGCGTGGTATTGCAGGAAGCCAATGGGTTGGGTTAGAGAATTTTCAAGAGTTTTTTAATGGCATCTATTTTTGGCGACTTATTCGTAATACGGTTACGATTAGCTTGCTGGATGTCATTTTTGGTTTTCCAGCCCCCATTCTGCTGGCGTTGATGTTAAATGAAGTGACAAATGAAAAATTTAAACGATTTGTGCAAACCACATCTTATTTGCCCTATTTCATCTCGGTTGTGGTGGTAGTTGGTTTAATTATCGATTTTTTTGCGCGTGACGGCTTAGTAAACGGCATAATGGGACTAACAGGTGACCAACGTATTGGGTTTATGAGCAACCCCAGCTATTATTGGGCGATTTATGTGGGATCTGGCGTGTGGCAAACTTTTGGTTACGGCTCAATTATTTACTTAGCTGCCATTTCAAGTATTGACCCACAGCTTTATGATGCCGCTAAAGTAGATGGGGCTGGACGATTTAGACAATTACTCAATATCACTTTGCCCGGCATCGCTCCAACCATCATTACGCTATTTATCTTGCGGGTGGGTGCTATGTTGAGTATTGGTTCCGAGAAAACTATTTTGCTATATAACCCATTGGTCTATGAATCAGCCGATATTATTTCTTCGTATGTTTATCGAACAGGCGTGTTAAATGGTGATTACAGCCTGACTGCCGCTATTGGTTTATTTAACTCACTTATCAACTTTACCTTGCTGCTCATCGCCAACGGCATTAGTCGTCGCCGTAGCGAAACCAGCCTCTTTTAAGAGTAGAAAGTGAAAAGTGAAAAGTAAATTGCAATATCTACTTTCCACTTTTTACTTTGCACTTTCCACTTTGCACTTTCCACTTTCCATTTACTTTTACATCCTATGTCTATACGCAAAAGCACCAGCGACCGCATTTTTGATGTGATAAACGCCCTTCTTTTGATCGGCGTTGTGATCATTACGCTTTATCCATTGTTGTATGTTGGCTTTGCCTCAGTTAGCGATCCCGCTCGTATTTCTGCATGGCGTGGTATTTTGTGGTATCCGTTGGGGTTCACCACCAAGGCTTATCAGGTTGTATTTCAAAACCCATTTATTTTGATTGGCTATCGTAATACCCTGTTTTATGTGATTGTGGGCACAGCAGCAAATATGTTGATGACGACCTTGGGGGCCTACACACTGTCGCGGCAGAATGTAATGTGGAAACGCCCAATCTCACTGTTAATCGTGTTTACGCTGTTTTTTAGCGGCGGTCTTATTCCATCTTTTTTGTTAGTCGCAAAAACTTTAGACTGGATCGACAATCCCCTAGCTGTGATTGTGCCGGGGTTGATTAACACCTTTAATTTGTTGGTGTTACGAACTGCATTTGAGGCTGTGCCACCCTCGCTTGAGGAAGCAGCTCGCATAGACGGGGCCAATGACTTTACGATTTTATTTCGGGTGATTGTGCCATTGTCGTTGCCTTCGATTGCGGTTGTGACATTGTTTTATGCAGTTGGGCATTGGAATGCGTTCTTCAGTGCACTAATTTACTTTCGCAATGTTGAACTTTTTCCATTGCAACTTATTTTGCGCCAAATTCTGATTACCAATGATACCCAAAATATGACCGCTGGCACTTCGTCGGGTGATGTCGAGGCCATTGCCACTACCATTAAATATGCCATCATCATCGTCGCCACTGTGCCAATTTTGTGCATTTACCCGTTTTTACAACGATATTTTGTTAAAGGCGTGCTTGTTGGTGGCGTGAAAGAATAATTATGAATTACGAATTACAAATTACCAATTAATGGGCGACAAGCCACGATTTGTAATTCGTAATTTGTAATTTGTAATTTGTAATTTGTAATCATGTCAATTTCCCCCCTTTACCCGCAACAAAACCAATACCGCAATGTTACAGACCTGTCGGGTTTGTGGCAATTTCAACCTGACTTTCATAATATAGGTGAGACGCAAGGCTGGCAAACTGCACTGCCCAACCCGCGCAGCATTGCCGTGCCCGGCAGTTGGAATGAACAACACGAAGACCTGCGCGATTATACCGACGCGGCTTGGTATGCCACCGATGCATGGTTGTCGGTGGGTTGGCGCGGGCAGCGCATTTTATTACGCATCGGCTCGGCCAATTACATGGCCAAAGTATGGGTGAATGGGCAAGCCATCGGCGAACACGAGGGTGGGCATTTGCCTTTTGGCTTTGACATCACCGATGTGGTGACATGGGATGCCCCCAACCACATCGTTATTCGTATTGATAACACCCTCAAGCCAGATCGCCTACCGCCGGGTGGCGTGGGCATGGGCGGCGGCGCTGGCCCATTGAGTGGCTTCCCGCTGGTTAGCTACGACTTTTTTCCATACGCTGGCTTGCAGCGCCAAGTGTGGCTGATGGGTGTGCCGACCCAGCATATTTATGATGTGACCGTGACCACCGATTTTGAGAAAAGCAACGACAGCATTGTAGGCGTGGTGGCGGTTGAGGTGCAAGCCAACGCTGCGTTTAATGGCAAAGGGCTGGCGCAAATCGGTGACGCACAAGTCATGTTGCATTTTGCGAATGGCACAGCGCAGGCTACCTTGCGTATTGCCAATGCCAAATTATGGGGGCCGGGCCACCCTCATTTATATGCGCTACAAATTGCGTTGGGTGATAGCGATTTTTATACGCTTGAGGTGGGTATTCGCACCTTTGCCGTGCGTGGCGACCAATTGTTGTTGAATGGCGAAGCGATCACCTTGCAAGGCTTTGGCAAACATGAAGATTTTGCTGGCAGCGGGCGTGGCCTTAATCTGCCGGTCATGGTCAAAGATTATGACCTGTTGCGATGGGTTGGGGCCAATTCTTACCGCACCGCACATTACCCCTATTCAGAAGAAGCCATGCAAATGGCGGATCGACACGGCGTTTTGATCATTGACGAAACCCCTGCTGTTGGGTTGGCTTTTCAAATGGATGAAGCCGTTGTTAAGCGCCATTATGAATTGTGTGTCGCCGCCACCGATGGACTGATTGCGCGTGACAAAAATCATCCCTGCGTCATCGCATGGAGCATCGCCAACGAGCCAGTGGCTGGCTCATTCTTTGCCCCGCCTGATCCGAATAGCAAGGCCGGCCAACTTGGGCAGCAGTTTTTGGCAAATTTGATCGGGCATACCAAGGAACTCGATTCGACCCGTGGCGTGACTTATGCCGGGATGCAATCGGCCCCTTCTGCTTGGTTTGCCGCCGCTGATTTTATTTGTGTCAACCGCTATTATGGTTGGTATTTCTTGGGGGGACAGCTGGCAACGGCACAAGCTGCATTTGCCAATGAGATGGAAGCGCTGCATAAGCAATTTGGCAAGCCCATTATTATTAGCGAATTTGGGGCCGACACTTTGGCGGGCACCCACGCCCAGCCGCCTGAAATGTGGTCAGAAGAATATCAGGTGGAGGTGCTCAAATTTCATCTTGATTTTGCAGCTAGCCACCCGTATATTGTTGGTTTACATATCTGGAATTTTGCCGACTTTAAAACGGGTCAAGGCATTATTCGTATGGCGGGCATGAATTTTAAAGGCGTGTTTACCCGCGACCGCAGACCGAAAATGGCCGCGCACTTTTTGCGTGAGCGCTGGAAAAAGTAAGGCATAGCCATGAGCTATGAGCCTTGAGCCTTGGGCTTTGAGCTTTAAGCCATAAGTCACGAGTTACGAGTCATGAGTCATGGCTCGTGACTTATGACTCAAAATATATGACACAACCACAAATCAAAACCACTGTCGTAGGCAGTTACCCCATTCCTATTTGGCTGGGTGTGATGCCCAGCACCCCGACCTTACGAGATGCCATCATGGTCATCCTCAAAACGCAAGAGTTGGCTGGGCTAGATGTGATCGCCGACGGCGAATTGAGCCGATTCGACCCCAATCACCCCGAAACCAATGGCATGATCGAATATTTTGTGCGCCCACTCAGCGGTGTTTATGCTGATTTAACGCGGGCCGAGCGCGAGACCTTTGCGGCCCAGCGTGGTATGGGCTTTCGCACTCAACCTGCTGGTGTGGTGCGCCAAGGGGTAGGGGAGGGGAGCATGAATTTGCAAACGGCCTACGATTTTGTGCGCGGCCTGACCGCCAGCCCGCTCAAATTTACCGTGACCAGCCCGTATATGTTGGCCAAGACCTTGCTCGATACGCATTATCAACATCGGCGCGACCTGACGATGGCGATTGCCGAGGTGTTGCGTCAACAAATTGCCAAGATTAATGCCGCCGTGATTCAGGTTGATGAGGCCAATTTGCCCGGCTCGCCGCAAGATGGCCTATGGGCTGCCGAGGCCATTAACCATGTGTTAAGTGGTGCGCCCAGCGGCAGCGAGCGTGCCTTGCATTTGTGCTTTGGTAATTATGGCGGGCAAAGTATTCAGAAAGGCTTTTTTAACGAACTATTGCCCTTTTTTAATGCGCTTGAGCTTGACCATTTGGTGCTCGAATTTGCACGGCGTGGTTATGATGAACTGGCGGTTTTTCGTGACCTCAAGCCCAACATCGCGTTGGGTGTGGGGGTGATTGATATTAAAGACAACGAGGTTGAATCGCCGAGTGAGGTGGCGCGGCGGATCGAATTGGCGGTTGACATGCTTGGGGCTGATCGTGTGAAATGGGTGCACCCTGACTGTGGTTTTTGGATGTTACATCGCAGTGTGGCTGATCGCAAAATGCGTGCCTTGGTGCAAGGGCGCGATTTGTTTGAGGGGCGTTAGTAAAATAGATTTTTGCCGAAATCACGATCCTGCTGTCTTATATAGGGTTGGCAGGATCGTGATTTTGGCATTGCA
>JAGWYZ010000283.1 GCA_018969115.1 Chloroflexota bacterium
TGCCCCATCCTCATCCCTATCTCCACCGCTCGCGCCGTCAGGCGTTTATCTCCTAACTCACTTCCACTCCACTGTCTTTCTGCCCATGTCTTTATCTCTAGTTCCATTCTTCAAGTTTATCTTCCTTTTTTAGAATTTATGTTCTGTGCAACGATCAGCGCGAAAGCGGGAATCTATAACCAGGCAGGCATAGGTTGACTGGTTTGCCGCAATTTTTTCATGACACGTTATGGATCTCCGCGTTCGCGGAGATGACGGGTTAAGTGGACTGCTGACTTTTGAACAGCTTTGCGACAAACAGCCGCCATGAAAACAAATTTTGCCGATTTCACGCTCCCTCCGATTGCGGAGGGAGCGTGAAATCGGCGTTTTCTCAATTTTTATCTTTTCTTGGTATATTAAGAAGATGCTTCAGATTTTTTCGCCAAACTTTCCATAATCTGTTTGCGCATGGCTTCGGCTTCGGGGCTGCGCGGGGTATTGGGCATATTTAACGTCACCCCCATGCGTTCCGACAACAACATCGCCATCAATCCTTCCATCAAGTTATTGCTGCCAGCCCCACCACCTGTGCCACCACTGATCGAGATGCGTGGCACAACATCGACCCCAGCCGCCTCAATCGCTTCGGCAAAGCGATTCATCACTTGCTGTGTCACTTGATATTGTGGCCCACCATAGGCCCGCACTTGTTCATCAATCGCCAAGGCTTGCCCAATCCCAATTCTGGCGGCTTTTTCGGCTTCGGCCTCGGCCAAAATACGAATTTGGGCCGATTGTTGCACGGCGCGTTGATAATCGGCCTTACCTTGGTTGCCTTGCACCATAATGTTCAATTCCGATTCAGTGATGCGGGTTTGTTGCTCGGCCCGTGATTCGGCTTCGCGTAACACCCGTTCTTGCACCGCCGCCTGTTCTTGACGTTGATACGTCTCGATCTTTTCTTGCGCAATTTGGCGCTGGCGCAATTGCGTCAAAATGGTTTCGATTTGCAGGTCGCCCTTGGCTGCTGTCGGTGTGCCAATGAGCACCTCTTCTAGCTCAAGGTTATAGTGGGTAAACTTTTCTTTCATCTCGGTGCTCGATATCTTTTGAATATCGCTGCGCTCTTGAATCAGCTGAATTAGGGTGCGTGTTTGGCCCACATTCTTAAAATAGGCCGCTACCATTGGGTCAAGCGTTTGCTCAACCAAGCGTTTTACATCGCCAAAGCGTTGAATAACCAATGGGGCTTTGCGATAATCGATATGCACCACCACCGACAACGGCAAAAGCGGCTCGAAAGCATCTTTGGTAATGAGTGACACCTCTGACAAGTTTTCGTCAAAACGATGGGCGCCCACTTCGCTGCGGTTCCACTTGAGAATGAAGTTAGTGGTTGGCACAATCACAACCCGTGCCGCATAGGTATTTAGCGCATATTTGCCGGGCAGCATCGGCTCTTCCCACACCCCGCGATAGCCTTTGCGCACCAATTCACCATGTTTATAGTCGTCCCCCGAAATGTCTTCGCCAACATTACCGGTGTAAAAGATGATCACGCCGACATTGCCCACATCAATAATGGTCTTTTTCACCATTTCAACCGTTGCAAATAGGCGGTTGATGTAATAAGTGCCTTCAACCATTACTTGCAATTGTCTGCCGCGCATCCCACCCGCCAACAAAAAGCGGTCGGCATCTTGAAAATTGTTGTGATACGTTTCGCGGTTATTGGCATCGTCGCCACGCACCGGCGCAATAATCTCGCCTTGGGGCAACGATGGGCCATCGTGCACTGTAATAATACCAATTAGATCGTCAGAATCTTTGATCACCAGCGGGGTAAAGCCTTTGCGTTCGCCGATGACCGTCGCCATATTTTGAATCATCTGCGTTTCATCGCGGTTAATGGGCAGATAAAACACACGCTCTTCGGTAATGACAATAAATTGCACTAAGTTGATGGCATAAGTGCCTTCGCGCAAAATTTGGCGTTGGGGGCCACGTTGCCCTTGATTACCCAAGAAGGCCACCACATCTTGAAAATCGCTGGCGGTTAAGTTTGAGGCTAAACTTTGGGTGGCGTTTAACATTAACCCGTCACGCGCAAATATATAGCCGATTTTGCCTTGGGGAATCGTGACCAATGGCACGACATGCACCGAGTATTGAAATGGCATCAGATAATGAATGCCACCGCGCAATACCTGTGGCTGAAAACCAGCTTCGCCGTTGAGGGCAATAAACCCAGATTTAACCGAGCCTTTGCCGCTAAACTTTTTTTCGACAATCCCAACCCGATTGTTGGGAATGATGCGTATGCCAGCTAACAGCACGATGATCAAGAGGATCATCAAAAATAGCAGCACAAGCAATAATAAAGGAACAAGTGAAATTTGCATCTTAATACTCCTGTGTCATTGGAACAAATGACACAAGGGCTAAGTATGCGCTTGGAGTATTAGAATGATATTACATTATCTGTGATATATTTTGTATTAAGTCGAGTGATGGAAAAATTTTAGTCGAAATCACTATCGCTCTACCCGCTAAGCGGGTAGAGCGATAGTGATTTCGACACTACATCTTTTAAATTTAAATTGGCGGTCGTCGTTCATGCCAATCGGTTTCACGCTGATAAACCATGCCGATGTGCAAAATGGTGTTTTCGTCAAACAAATTGCCGGTAATATTAAGGCCAAGCGGCAAACCCGATTTGCCAAAGCCCATCGGCAAGGCCAAGGCCGGCACGCCACACAAGGCCCCCAACACGCTATAGCCCCCGCGTCGTTTAAACGCTGTGCGCAAGTCGGTGTCAAGCGATGGGGCTTCGATCATGAGCGACGGCGACACCAGCGCATCAAATTCGTCAAAAAGCTGCAACAGGTCGTGGGTGGCCTGTAATTTTTGTTGTTGGGCTTGAATGGTTTGGGCGGCAGTGTAGGTTAAGGCGTTGCGCAACCCCTCTTTTTGTGGGCCATTCACCAGCAAATCAAGTTTGTCGCTTTTGATAAACGCCTCATGCGCCCCCGCCATTTCGGCATACAGCAGCGTATTGGCGATGCCAGCATAATCATGCTTGGGCAACTCCACTGGTTTGATCTTCATACCGGCCTTGTGTAACACCTCGAGCGCGGCCTGAAAAACCTGCTCAAGCTCAGGCTCGCCACTAAAATCGGCAGGCAACACGCCTAACCGCAACTTATGATGCTGTTTTTTGCGTGGGCGAAATTTAAATTTGCCGGTTGCGGTCAGGTCTAGCCCATCGGGGCCAGCGATGGCTTGCAGAATGAGGCTACAATCTTCGGCGCTGTGCGCCATCGGCCCCACTTTGTCCATCGTCCACGCCAATTCCATTGCCCCAAAGCGGCTGACCAAGCCATAGGTTGGGCGTAAGCCGGTAATGCCGCAATAGGTTGACGGCGTGACGATGCTGCCCCATGTTTCAGAGCCAAGCGCAAACGGCACCAACCCCGCCGCCACCGCGCTGCCCGACCCTGATGATGAGCCACCCGACCACGTATTAACATTCCAAGGGTTAAGCCCCGGCCCATGCAACGAGGCGCTGGGCAATGAATACCCGCCGCCGCCCGCAATTTCGACCATTGCCAATTTGCCCAATAATGGCGCACCCGCCTCGCGCAGGCGCAGCACCGTTGTAGCATCGACCTCTGGCACTTGGTCTTGGTGGGCGGGTGACCCCCAACGGGTGGGGATGCCTTTGGTTGCCAGCAAATCTTTGGCCCCATAGGGAATGCCGAGCAAGGGTGAGTTGTGTTCGCCTTTTTTGAGCAATTGATCGGCCTGTTTGGCTTGCGCCAATGCCAAATCGGGTGTTAGCTCGGCCAGCGCGTTATATTTGGGGCCGTGTTGGGCCAAACGGTCTAAAAAATGCTGGGTCAACTCAACCGACGAGATTTTTTTATCTCGTAACATGCGGCGCAGTTTGCTGAGGGGGGTAAAGGTCAAGTTAGTCATAAATTTACGAATTTTCGCTAGTTGATGCTAAATCAAGCCGTTCATCGATCCATTCACGCATCAAAGCCGCCATACTAATGCCGCGTTGGTTTGCAATTTGGTGAATTGCAACTTTTTCGGGTACTGACAAATTAACTGTTAACTCGGTTTGCGTGTTTTTTGCATCATCGATGGTTTGAAACATGGTTGCCGGAAATAAGTAATCTTCGGTTGTGTTGTCTATTACCCGAATCATGCCATGCGACTCGGCTGGATCGGGTAATACAGCATAATATTGCCCGCGGGTTAATGAAAGCGGATCATCCTCACCTTTAATACATCGAACATATCTAACACGATGAGGTGCTGCTGTGATTTTGGCAGGGGCTAGATTTCTTGCTTTACTTTCCATTTTACTTTTCCAATACCATGAGCTTCATACCAATGAAGCTCAGCCATCACCGTTATATCTGTTCCATTGTAGCGAATCATTGCAATTGCTTTGCATTTTCGCCAACGTCCTTTACCATAGGTGCGATTGAGATGTTTTAACTCACGAATCGATCGATTCACCGCAATGGTTTCAATTTCTGTTAGCTCACTCAGGATTTCAAAATCTGTCGGTTGCACAAAATTTGCCGTTGAGGTTTACGAACTGCTATTTTTTATTTAAACGCCGCGTCGATCTCCACTTGGTATCCCTTCACCAAGCGATTATTTTCATTGGCGAGGCCAATAATGGCCATCATATCGCCAAACATTTCAGGGGTCAGGCCTTTGTTGCGAGCGGCAACCGTGTGACTGGCGATGCAATACTCGCAGCCGTTGGTGACACTGACGGCAATATAAATCATTTCACGCACCAGCGGGTCAATGCTGCCCGGGCCGGTCATAATCTCTTTGGTGTGTTGCCATGCCCGCCGCAAATTTTGTGGGTTTACGGCAATGGCTTTCCAAAAGTTGTTGATAAAATCACTTTTGCGTGTGGCGCGAATGTCATCATACACAGCCCGCACTTCGGGGCTAGCCTCGTCATATTCAATTAATTTGCTCATGTCTGTATTGTATAGCTTTGGAGCCGTGAGCCGTGAGCCGTG
>JAGWYZ010000284.1 GCA_018969115.1 Chloroflexota bacterium
AAAATTGTTTTAAGAAACACTGTCTAAGATATTTATTTTCAATAGCTTCGCAAATTTGCGAAGCTATTGATTTCGGTATGATGTTTTTATTTATGCAATCTTTGCCGGTGGCGCATAGTGCGATAGCGTATCGAGCAAGGCGCGTTCGTCTGCGCTCAAATGCCAACCCAATGCGCCCAAGGCATCATCGACATGGGCTGGGGTGTCCGGCCCCAAAATCACCGATGAAATATTGTCATGCTCTAAAATCCAACGAATGGCGACTTGGCTCGGTGATTTGCCGTGTGCTTGGCCGATCTCGATCAGCGCTTGCACAATTTGGTCGGCTTGTGGGGTCATAAAGTTGGCAAATTTTTCGCGGTAGGGCGAAGTGTCGGCCCAAGGCGTGCCGACGGGTGGCGTTTGCCCATGCCGAAATAACCCGGTCAATAAGCCGATCATCAAGGGGCTATAGGTCACAATGCCAAGCTTGTGCTTTTTGCAGGCCGGGGCCAAGTCTGGTTCAATCTCCCAGCGGTTGAGCAAGCTGTATTGGTTTTGAATGGCAACGAAGCGGTTTAATTGCGCTTTGTCGCTTTGCCATAAGCCTTCGATTAATTGCCATGCCGGAAAATTGCAACAGCCGATATAGCGCACTTTGCCTGAGCGCACCAAATCGTCGAGCGCCCGCAAGGTTTCTTCGATTGGGGTGTTGTCATCGACAATGTGTAGCCAATAAATGTCAATATGATCGGTTTGCAAACGGCTCAGGCTGCGCTCGACCTCGCGCATGATGTGATAGCGCGATAGCCCTTCGTCATTTGGTTTGGGGTTGTCGCGCACCCGCTGCCGCACCTTGGTCGCCAAGACCACATCATCGCGGCGGCCTTTGAGCGCTTTGCCCACCGTTTCTTCTGATCTGCCGTAGCTGTAAAAATTGGCAGTGTCGATGAAGTTGATGCCAGCATCAAGGGCGTGATGAATGGTGCGGATGATGTGCGCTTCGTCGTAATTGGGATTAAACAAATAGCTGCGAAAGGCCGCGCCCAAACATAGGCGCGAAACCTGCATACCGGTGTTGCCAAAATAGTTGTATTCCATCGTTTTTTTGATTGGATCATTGCAAGTTCAAAATCTGTTCATCGACTTCGACTTCGCAATAGACGACTTAACTCCAGCCTGAATTGCCTTTGGTACTCCATACCGCGCCAGTGGTGTAAGTGTTGCGCTCGGAGCATAAAAATTCGATCACCTCGGCCACTTCATTGGCATCGGAATAACGCCCGATGGCGACGCCGGGCGGGTTGGCGAGGTGATCTGCGTCAAAGCGCGGGATGATCATCTCGGTCAGGGCGCGGCCCGGCTCGACCCCATTCACAAACACGCCTTGTTTGGGGAAGGCGTTGCCCAAGGCCATGACCAGTGACCACACTGCGCCCTTAGACACGCCATAAGAGGTGTTGTGGGTGGCTCCCAACCGTGCCCCCGATGTGATGGTGACACAGCGGCCCCAACCGCCTTTGAGCATGTGGGGGATGGCGGTTTGGTGGCAATAATGCACGCCATAGACATTGATTTTGAGCGTTTGGTCAAATACTTCGGGTGTGATGTCGAGATAGGGCGTTTCTTTGCCAAAGATACCGGCGCAACACACCAAAATATCGAGCCGCCCAAAATGGGCGACGGTTTGGGCGACCATCGTATCAACCGCGGTTTTGTCGGTCACATCGGTGCGCAGGTAGATGGCGCGTTGGCCGAGCGCCTCAATTTGGCGCAGCACATCTTGGGCGGCTTGGTCTAACACATCGGCGATGACAATATCGCGCCCGGCTTGGGCCAAGCGCAACGCCGTGGCCGCGCCGATGCCGCGTGCGCCGCCGGTCACAATCGCCACCCGCCGTTCTGTGGGGGCAGCAAAACGTAGAGAAATATCCATACGATATATTAACATGATCGCTGCACCCGTACAGGGATTGATCGCCATTCGTATGGGGTTAATCTAAAATCGGGATGTTTAGCTCGGCGGCTAAGGCGCGAAAGTAGGCCACCACTTGTGGCAAGTCTTCGGTGGTGCAGCCTTCGGGCAAAATCGGGTAGTCGGGCGAGAGTGCATGCATACGCATGAGCACCGTGCGAAAGTCGATGTGGCCTTTGCTCGGGCAGCCATCTTGCAAATGCAGCGCCAGTTTATCTTCGGCCCACACATCTTTAGCGTGGCAACTGACAATGTGCTTGCCCAGCACATCAAAATGCCGGTTGATGGCCTCGGTGTTGTGCCACACCTCTTTGAGTGTGATCCAATTGGCGCTGTCGTAATCACACGTCACCCACGGCGAATTGACCTCGTCTAAAATTTCGGCGGTGATCTCAGCCGTCTCAAGCGTCACCAATTGATGCCCCTCCATGCTGAGCAATACGCCACAATCCATCGCCACTGGCGCACATTCTTTCAGGCTTTTTACCAATTGTTTGCGGGCCGAGGCCGTCCAATTGTCGGGGTGTGGGAACCATGGGCCGTTGGGGTTCATTGAGCCGGGGCCGGTGTCGATGCCACGAGCGCCCATCCAACCGGCCAGCCGTAGCGCGGCTTGCAGGGTGCGTACACTTTCGGCGCGGGCGTTTTCGTCGGGCGTGATCAGGTTTTGCCAATAGCCGGTGGCCTGAAACATGCTGAGGCCATGATCGGCTAACAATGCCCGCAATGCCTGTGCCTTGGCCTTGGGGGTCGTGTGTGGGTTGTCTTTACGCAGGCGGGTAAAAATGCCGCTAAAGCCAAGGTCGCGCACCCGTCGGCACATGGCCGGGGTGATGTCGTCCATGCTGTCGGGCAGGAAGCAGCCGTTGAGTCCGAGTTTCATGGGGGTGATTACATCAGATTTTGACGAGGATGTCAAATGGTATTGACGTTGTCTTCAAGCCATTTTTGTAGATCGTCGAGGCTTATCGTTTTTGTGGCAACGCCTTCTGCAATATCAATAATTTCAATGGGAAGGTTAAGTCGATAACCATGTTGACGTAATAAAAATGCAGCAGTGGCGACGCCTGTCCTTTTATTACCATCATGAAATACATGCCCAACAATGATGCGCCACATCAAGATAGCTGCTTTCTCGAAAACACTCGTATGTAGCGTTTCGCCAAATAGGCTTGCATCTAATTCAGCTAGGGTGTATTCTAGGCTATTTCGGTTGGCAAGATTATTATCGTTTTCAAAAAAGATACCGCCATAGATTTTAATCATTTGGCGGTTTATTTTGATAATGTCGTTAATACTTATCGTTTGGCGAGTTCTTCCCATATCACGGCATGTTTAGGCAGTATTTCAGCCAAAAAATCATCAACGCTTATCGTTTCGGCTTCTTGTTGATCTGAATGAACTAAAGTTTTCTGCTTAATAGTAGCAATTTTAGAAAACTTACGTTGTAATGCTTTAAATAATGTTGCTTGTTCGGTCATGGACAGTGCATCAACAGCAGGTATCAACTCAAGTAAGGTCATGTTGCAAGATATTATATCGTCTTATCACGCCCCACGTTGATTTTTGTATTAGCGATTAAGGTGTCGTAATAGTGCAATCGCTGTGGCGGAGCAAATAGGTTGATAAAGGCTATATCACCTCACCTCAAACCACAGACGGGTAAAGGGTTCGATGCCACCCCAGCCACCCAACACATTTTGCATGACAGGCTCGATGAAATAATCGCCGGGGGTTGTGAAAGTCATTGATGAGGTATAGATGTAATGTTGTCCAGCAGGCAAAACTAATTCTCTGACATTGACAAAATGTCTTGCTGGTGCGCCCCAGTTTAGTTTTTTTGCGTTTGGCCCACGCACGCCGATCTCAAGCGTTTGAATCGTAATAGGATAGCGCTCGAAGTTTTGGATTTGAAATGTGACTGTGATGGTTTGCATGAGGGCAATCACATCCCCATTGCGCAAATCGCGATTGGCTTGATCTTTGATCGTAATCAATTCGCCCGACATTGGTACCAAGTTGATTTGCCCAACTTTGGGATGGCCGGGTTTGTTGAGAAGCCATGAAAATAAACCGATGACAGCTAAAAGCACAAGGCATAACCCGACCCACAGCGCCCAACGTGGTTGTAGGCTAGATGCAGGCACTAAGGCCGGTTGGGTTATTGGCGTAACCGAGTCGTTTGGGGTGCTGGGCGTTGGCAAAGGGTCGCCTGTTGGCTTGCTTGAGATTGCTTCTTCAGGCACAGTCGGAATATCATGACTGTTGCCTTCTTGCGCCAACTTGCTAAAGCATTCAAGATCATCTCGCGCAATCTCTAAGGCCTTGGCTAAACAATCAATAATTTCTTGCGAAGGGGCGTAGTCATTGCGCTCTAAGCGCCGGATGACGGATAGTGAGCAATTGCTTTTGCTTGCCAATTGAAGCTGGGTTAACCCCAATGCAGCACGTCTCTGTTTGATCCATGCCCCAATGGTGGCATATGTTGCTGCGTTTGCAGACATGTTATTGGCGATGACAGTAACATCAAAGTAACATGTTACTTGTCATACGCCTAGTGGTGAGCATACTCAAATTGCACCCCGTTTAAAAAGTTGCCAATTTTGAAATTGGCAACTTTCTGGATGTTTTTTATGCAAATTTGAAGCATAATTGCAGAAGCCGATAAATATATTTTTAGGAGCTAAGTTTATTTAATGTTCAGATAGGAGGTAAATTCTACATGTCTACTCATACTCGTCTATCCACACTCGCCATTAACATGGTTGCCGCGCTGGTGGTTGCAACGCCGTCGGCGGTATATCCTTCGTCGGCGGCTAATCAAGATCGTAAGCCAGAGATTGCGCAAGCGGAGAAGCAAGATCAATTTTTGGTTGCGCAAGAAAATTCAATAGCAACGCCAACGCCTACAGCGCGGTCGGGGGATTCAGTTGGCACTTCTACAGCTAAAGTAGAGAAAATAGCTTATGCGGAGTTATTAAAGAAAGGGTTTATGCCGTTGCATAGTGAAGCACCCGATGGCTATTTTAGAGGTGTATATGTCAGAAGCGCTGATAACGGTGAAGAAAT
>JAGWYZ010000285.1 GCA_018969115.1 Chloroflexota bacterium
TTTTTTCTCAATAATTGAGTGCACCCCCAAAAGACTTAATGCCGAACTCACGATCGCTTGATGCTTGGCGAGGGCAAAGCCCTCGCCAAGCATCAAGTGATCGTGAGTTCGGCGAAAACGTATTTTTAATACGAGAATTTGTATCCTTTTGAAGATCAAACAACATTGGGCACTTGCTTCTATCCTCATTGCCCATATTACCCTTAGTTTGGTATATGCCACATCTGTGCCATTATGGGACTCTTACGATGGCCCGTATCACTATTCAACTGCCCGTTATATCTCTTTAACCGGGACTTACCCAAATAGCTCACAAACGAAGCATGTTGATTACATTCCGCAGTTTTC
This sequence comes from Chloroflexota bacterium, assembly GCA_018969115.1. GTDB lineage: Bacteria > Chloroflexota > Anaerolineae > J036 > Brachytrichaceae > AQU-03. Next base: position 349 of record JAGWYZ010000285.1, read on the forward strand.
GCTTTACTATGTATTGGCTGGCATCGCCATGTCACCCATACGCAGCACCGACAAGGTTGAACCAGAGTTAAACCCGGGTGGGGCATGGCGACGTTTGTATATTTACGATCCTCGTGCGCATGAGTTTCCCTATCAAGGCACGGCCGCTGCGGTGTTTTTGGGGCGTTTATTATCGATTGTGTTGGGCACACTTGCTGTGGCTTGCACATGGTTTATTGCCAAAAATTTATTTCCACAGCGCCCGGCTATTGGTTTAACTGCAACGTTACTACATGCTTTTTGGCCTTTGTCCACCTTTATTGGCAGCGTCATTACCAATGATATTGCGGTGGGGTTAGCTGGCTCGGTGGTGCTTTGGTTGGTGTCGCGTTTGGTTGCTTCGTATCGTGTTATACCGTTGCAAATGTCTAAACAGGTTGCCTATATGCCTCAAGCCTATAATTTAGCAACCCAAAAACAACGCGCTACCATTTGGTTTGCTATTCTAATTGCAATTTTGGCTGGGGTGTTAAGCAAAAGTAATGGCGTTGCATTAGTTGGCTTTGGTTTGCCAATTGCTATTTGGGCATTTATTCGCACTTGCCGACAACGCCCAAGCATCGCTAGCATTATTTTATTGATTTTGTCTTTTCTCGCACTCTTAATTTATTTTTTCCCTTATGGCGATTACTTGCCTTTGCTTTATTTAAAAGTGCGGGCTGTGCGTTATTCTTTATACGATAGTATTTTTAACCCTACCGAATCATTATTTATGACGTTGCCAACGTTAATTCGCACAAAATTAATCCATCCCAATTTAATCCGTTATATCCCGGATTATATTTTTGGCATTTTTGGCTCAGTCTCGTTATTTATGCCAACCTCTTGGTATCAAATTGCGCGTGTCAGCAGTTTAATACCCGTCTTCGGTTTATTGCTTGCTAAACGTCGTGGCTATCAAGCTAGGCATATTTGGTTATTAGGCAATGCCTTCTTTTGGATGTGTTTTATTGCCTTTGTGCCGTCGTTGCTCTATAACGACTTTTGGCAATCATTTCAAGCGCGTTATTTTTTGCCAGCGTGGAGCGCTTTGATGTTGCTGATTGTGATTGGGCTTGATTCATTGCCACGTTTTATGCGCCGCTCAGCAATGCTAAGTGTAGTAGGGGCAGTGTGTTTAGTTGGTCTAATGACACCCATTGTGGTCATGCGGGCAGCTTATAACAAACCTACTTTTGTTTCTGATCGTTTAACTTATAGCTACCCCACCCAAATGGCAACGTCATTGCGTTTTGCCGAATCTGGCCTGTTTGGGCCGAGCGATATGATTGAATTATTTGGGGTTAGCATTGCGCGTGATCGTCTTGTGATTGACCCAGCTCGTATCGTTTATGCTGACGATGCTGAAAGTTGGCAAGCCCGTATGCGCGGTGAACCGATGATCGAGCTTGATTGGCGCGTCATAAAAAAGCCATCTGCAAATTACACAGTTCAAATTGAGGGTGTTACAACAAATGGGGAAGCTGTGCCATTACTGAGGGCTATTCCGGGATATGGTAAATTTCCTACGGTTTTATGGACATCAGGTGATCAATTTCGTGAACGTATTCGTTTGCCTGAACAGAATTTGACTGCAATTCGTTTGCAATGGATGAATGGGTCAACTGGGCAAGCGCTTGAATCTAATTGCCCACAAAAAAATTATTGTGAATTTGCATTGCCTGTAGCAAAATAAAGTTGTTTGTATCGATAGAAAATATGAACACAATTCGCCGCCCCATCTGTGCCGGTGGTGTATATCCGGCGCAGCCGCTGGCGCTAAAACACGCCCTAAATCAATATTTGGCGAATGTCGCCGTGCCTAAGGCCACATTACCTAACGCAATGGGCATTATTAGCCCCCATATTGACTATGCACGGGGTGGGGCGGTTTATGCGCAAGCATGGCAGGCCATTGCACCGCTGGCCCAATTTGCTGACCTCGCCGTCATTATCGGCACCGATCACCGCAGCGCCGACCCATTCACCCTGACCCACCACCATTACGCCACGCCCTATGGGGTATTGCCAACTGCCAAACTGTTGGTCGATGGTTTGGCGGAAGCCATTGGCCCCTATGCAGCGCTGCGGGGGGCTTATCGCCACGCCCACGAGCATTCGCTCGAATTGCCGCTGGTGTGGTTGCATCACATACGGCAAGGGCAGGCTTGCGAGGTTTTACCTATTTTGGTGGGTTCGATGGGGCGTTATAACGCCAATATTAGCCCCGCTCAACAGCCCCTTGTCGCCCAATTTCTCGATGCACTGCGGGTGCTAACCCAAGGCCGGCGAGTCATTGTGATCGCGTCAGGCGATTTATCGCATGTCGGCCCGGCTTTTGATGGTGACCCATTGGATGTCGCTGGCAAAACCACATTACAAGCCGAAGACCAAGTTTTGCTTGATCACATTCAATGGGGGGATGCTGAAGGGTTTTATGGCATGATTGCCCAACACCAGAATAAAAATAATGTGTGTGGCACAAGCCCAATTTATTTAGCCATGAAATTATTGGCAACCCAATCGGCGCAAACCCATGATTACGCCATGTGCCCCGCCGATCGCCATGCGTTTTCGGTGGTGAGTGTGTGCGGCACGACATTGTGATTTTTGCAGTGGCATAATCGTGCTCTGTGCAGATCTACCTCGAACACATTCGCTTGTTTAGCCGTAATGCATGGCTGTTTACATTGGCCCGTTTTATTTTTGCTATCGGCATCGCCATTACCCGTGTTTTTCTCAATCTTTATTTATTGGCACTTGGTTTTGATTCGGTATTTTTAGGCTTTATCTCGTCGGTGGCGCTGATTGGTGGGGCGGTGTTTACTATTCCTGCTATGGTGTTGTTAGATCGGCTGGGGCGGCAACGGGCCATGCTGATTGGGGCGGCCCTAAGCGTGTTGAGTTGGCTGATTTCACTCATTGCCCCGACTCGTGAAACGTTGGTGTTGTTTCAATTTTTGGCGGGGCTGGGGGATGTGTTGTATGGCATGGCGGTGGTGCCGATGTTGGCTGAAATTTCGGGTCAGCGCGAGCGCACCACGCTTTTTAGCATGAACGAAGGCCTAACGCTGATTGGCGTGTTTGTGGGCAGTTTGGCATCGGGTTTTGTCGCTACATTCATGACCCAAACCCTTGTCTTGCAAGCTGGGTCTGCCACGGCGTATCAGGCAGTGTTGCTATTTTCCATTGCTGTCCGTTTGATTGGTTTGTTGCCATTGGCCTTGATCGACAATAGCGTAAATGGTTCAGTTGATGCCTCAAATACACACACGGTGTTAAAAACTACCATGCCCAAGCAATCGACGTTGCGCTATTTAAACCCGCGAGTTTTACTGCGTTTGCAGTCACCCATTTTTAAGCTAGTGATTCCTTGGGCAATGGTGTATTTTGCCGGTTCGCTCATTTTTCCATTCTTAAACGTTTTTCTAAAAACTCGTTTCGATGTCAGTGACACGGTTTTAGGTGCGACGCTGGGCTTCATCAATTTGTCGGATGGGTTGGCAACCATGCTTGGCCCGGCGGCGGTGCGTTGGTTGGGGCGGCGGTGGGTGGTGGTGTTGGGCAGCTTGTTTTCGGCAACATGTTTGGCTTTTATCGGCTTCAATCACCAATTTAGCTGGGTGGCGGCGGTAGTCATTGTGCGGGCCGGTTTGTTTAATATGATCTTGCCCATTTACCGCGCTTTCACCATCGATCATACACCGCGGGCCGAATATGTGGTGGTCAGTTTTATCTTGTCGGCCTCAACCAACATTGGGCAGGCCAGCGCCCCCGTCTTGAGTGGGTTTATGCAGCGTAATTTTGGGGGCTGGGATGGCCCCTTTTTGTTGGCGATTGTTATTTATATTTTGGCGGCAGGGGTGTTTAGCTGGCTGATGCGATCAACCCCACCTCATCATTCCGCACCGAATTCACCTGCGTAGAAACCGCATAGGCCGACATCAACTCGGCGGGGTAGGGGCGCAATAGATCGAGTAGCTCGACCATACCGCCGCTAGGGTTGAGCCAATCGCGCTCACGACCACGAGGCAAAATCACTGGCATACGGTCGTGAATGGGGGCCATTAATTTGTTGGGGCCGATGGTGATGACTGTAAACGTGCTGCGCCAATCTGACTCTGGCGCATTTTGTGGCTTCCAGTTTTCCCACAATCCGGCCATTGCAAACGGCTCGCCCGAGGCCAGATGAATATGCATGGGCGTTTTGCTTTTGCCATCGGCGCTTTTTTGCCATTCATAAAACCCATCTGCCAACACCAAACAGCGCCGTTTTTTAAACGCAGTGCGAAAGGATGGCTTTTCGGCCACCGTTTCGCCACGGGCATTGATGAGTTTTGAGGCGATGCTGGGATCTTTGGCCCAAACCGGAATCAGCCCCCATGCCGCCATGGCAAACGCATCGGGTTGCTCATCTTTGATGATGACTGTCTTTTGCATTGGCGCGATGTTATAACGCGGGCGCAGATTTTCGGCGGCCTGTGTCTGCGTCACCTCAAACCGTGTCGCCAAATCTGCTGGGTTAATTGCTAATGTAAATCTTCCGCACATGTTTTTGGAGTGCTAAGTTTGGAAGTGCTAAGTGCAAGTAGTTACACTTAGCACTTAGCACTTCCAAACTTAGCACTTAGCACTATTTTCACCTACTTAACCAA
>JAGWYZ010000286.1 GCA_018969115.1 Chloroflexota bacterium
GCCCCCAACCTCAATGGTCATATCGTAAGTTTGGTATTACATTTTTGGGGTTTACCCCAAATTATTGAGATGATACACAGGCTTTTAGTAAATAAAAAAACTTGGCCCAAACATAAATTTATTTTTGGGTCAAGTTTTTTTATTTTGTGATAGGGTTGATCACAACCATTGCTGGTTATGTGTCTGGCTCATTGGCGCGTGGCAATGAGCGCATTTATGCGGCCCGTGAAAAGGCACAAGTTGACTCGGTCTAAGACCATGCTTAAAGGAAACCTTTGGCATTACGTCATTTGGGGTCACCCCAAATGATTACATCTGTTACATCTGTACGAACTGCCCGATATCAATTACAAATACGGTTGCGCCGCCTATCTCTAATTCCACTTCTTCTGGCGGAATCCCGATGGCTAAATCACCCTGAAACAATTGCTTGCCGGTGCGTTTACCGGCCACGCGTTTGAGCATCTTGAGGGCATGATCGACTTGGTTGTCTTGCACCCCCATCAACAAGGTGGTATTTTCTTTGCGTAGCCATGCACCTTCGGTAGCAACTTTAGTCACACGATAACCGGCATTGGTCAGTGCATCCAACGTTTGACGGCTGTCATCTGATCGGATAATGGCAAGAATCATTTTCATAGGTTTAGTCCTTCTTCATACGTTCTAGGGCATCAAATGCAGGTCGGGGGGTTCCATTTGAGTAAACAACGCTATAAACCGAGACATCCGATTCATTGGCAGGTTTGCCCACTGTGGCAATATAGTTTAGGTTAAACACAATCCCAAACTTAACATAACCCGATTTTCTCATAATATCAAATCCCTGCACAATCCAGTCGGCTTGTTCTTTTTCGGTGTTATCGAGTGCAAAATCAAACCCTGGGGGGGTGCCTTGTACCTTTAGATTTTCCATCGAGGCCCAACCAAATTCGGTGACACACAATGGCTTATTGGTTTTTTGCCGATAGCCTTCGAGCGTGCTGAGAAATGACCATGAATGGTGGGGAGAGTCAAATGGCCCCCGAAATTTGGCGGTTGGGTCATTGTATTTTTCATCCCAACGTTTATCGGGTGGCATGTTAAACCCATTCAAATGCACACCCACGCAATCAACCAAGGCTGGCCCACCAGCAGCGACAAATTGATCCATATAAATGAAGTCATCGACGGCTTTGGCTGGATCATTAAAGCCGGTGGGTGATAGTGCCCCCATGACTATTTGGATATTAGGATCGACAGAACGGATGGCAGGCACAACACGCTTGAGAAAATTGACATATTCTTTGGCATCAATACGCCCAGAGGGGGTGCGCCATTCACGGTCGAGGTTCATTTCATTCCATACCTCAATGGCTTGAACACAACCGGCATAACGCGCTGTAAGTTTTTTGAAAAAGCGCTCGGCTTCAGCAAAATCATCGGGGGGGCCAAGCAGCCCCGGTTCGTTTCGGGCACGGGTCCAAGCTGGGGCTTCGATCACACCCAACAAGATATTTAGACCTTGTTTATTGGCATCGCCGACAAATGCATCTAAAAAGCGCCACAAATCGGCGTTTTGGCCTTTGGCAGGTTCATAATCTTTCCAGCGCACTTGACCTTTGGTCCACTGCATTTTTAATTTTTTTGCCATAATGCCATTCCACATGCCAATATCCCCTACTGCCCAGTTGTTTTGAATGCCATAACCAAATTTATCTGGCGCTCGACGTGGTTGTTCACACACAAAATCTGGAATACTGGCAATTTTGCCATCGGGGTTTGCGACACGGGCGGCTGGCGAGGCTGCGGGCTGAGCGGTTGCAGGGGCTGCCGCAGCCGCACCAACGGGTTGGGTGGGGGTGGGGGCTACAGGTTTGGCTGGGGCAATAGTTGATACGATAGGTACAAATGGGGTTGGGGTTACAGTCCCAAACCTACTTACCTGCGCTAGGGTAATTAACCCATAGGCCAGCAACGCTAATGCGAAGATGCCAATTACCCCTAGTACTGCCAATCCAATGGCAATACGTCTCCGTCTTTGTTGTTGTTGTTGTTCTTGATAGTTCATTTTTCTTTTCAATGTGAGGTGTAAAAGAGATTTTTTCCGAAATCAATATCGTTAGATCCCCATAAAGATAAAGGCACCAAAGTGCTGATTTCGGTATTTCCTTATTTTTTATGCTTTAGTTTTATGTTTTAGATTGACAATGTTGTCTTAGTAAATATGAACATGCTTTCGCCGATTTCACTATATTCATCCCTGATCTAGGCAGGGTGAATATAGTGAAATCGGCATACACTTTTCTAATGTGACATTATCAAGTTAGGTTAATTAATTGCACCCAGTGCTCGTAATGCCGAGATTAATTCGGCTTCGGCCAAGGTTAAGTTTGTGCTACGAATGACAAACCCATTCAACTGATATTCACTAATTGGCGTTAATAATTGATCATTGATACGAATGGCATAGCCGCCTTGCATGGCTCTCCCAACGCTATTGGCTGGCACCACCAACTGCAATTTTTGGCGGTTGGCCTCACCTAACATACCGCCCATCATTTTTTCAAACTGATTACTTGTAATTGGGCTAACATTGCGCGCCGTCAGGTCTAATTTAATGGCATCTACGACCTCTGAAAATGCCCGCAGATCATAGGCGCCGCTGTTGAAGCCAGCGCTGCTATGATTAATTGCTGTAAATGGAACGACCACATTAATGCTGATGTTGCGATTTTCGGCGCGAATGGCCTTGACCAAACTATTGATTAGCGCGGTAAATTGCTCACGCTGATTGTCTTCTAGGCCGCGATAATCGATCTCGATACCGGTATATTCGCCATTTTTAACCACATTCAACAAATTAGCAATATGTGTTTGGCGTAAATTTTCAACCGCCAACATATCACGCACAATCGTGCGGTTTATTTCGCCATAATCACTCCAATTTCGCAGTGAAACAATTGCATTTTTAGCAAACCCACGTCCATTCGGCACTGCGCTACGGTCACCAGCAACATTGCCAAAATCGCCCAAATATAAACCTGGAATGACCACCCGAGTTTGCCATTCTGGCAATACAACGTTGTCATTTTGCAATCTTTTCACCAGATCATTCGCACCAACTGGCAGCTCAATACTAAAATTGTGTTGAGGGCTAGCATTTTGCAACATAATGATATTTTCGGGCAGTTTGTTTAGGGTTACTTGTGCTGATTTTGTATTGAGGTTAAAGTCGCTACTCAGCCATAGCCATTGATTACGCCTGCTATCCCAAGTATATAAATCGTAGGCCAATTGTGGATCAATATTGATCTGTGGCAAGGCAGTGAGTTGAATGTTAAGCGATTTAGGTTCGTTGTTACACACACGAAATGTATAAAACCTACTGACGACTTTGGCTGATTTTGGCAAGGCATTGATGGCTTGTCGCCATGTGCCTTGGCTTGAGGTCGTTGTCAAGACATCGGTGGATGATCCAGCCACCTGCACCCCAAATTCACCCGAAAATAAAGTGGGAGGCACGCTCAATTTAAACTCACCATTGGCTGCGACAAGCTCGGTTTGGGTGGCATTTAAAGAGGTGCAACCTGCTGCCAACAATGATTGATAGGCAAAAAAAACGATGAAACCCAACACCAACACCCCACCAGCAATTGCCGACGGTAACAAATAGATATTGTATGTTTTCAAGGTTGGGCGCTCACGCGGTGGGCGTGGCGGGCGATTAGGTCTAAGTGCGATACGCCCATGCTGGGTGCTTGTCGGAATACGAACCGCCAAGGGGATGTCGTTGTTTTCCTTCTCGCTTTCGTTCATTACTCGTTTTTTGATAATTGATCAATTTAGGACTTACGCACAGCTTAATTTTTACCACAAAGGTATCTTCTTAATAATTCGAGGTAAACCCAAAAGGTGTAATATCGAAATCACTATATGGCCTTTGTGAACAGTGGCAAATCTACTGTTTACAAAGGCCATATAGTGATTTCGACGAAAATTTGTTTTATTCGCTCCATTTTATTGATAAGATACCGTGTAAGACTTAAAAAATATACTCCGTATGAGCAAACATTGAGAAAATGCCGACTGCTTTATTCCTTGGCATTATAGGCCAATAACCTGGCCCTATGCTGGGGGATAACGAAGTCGGTCGCTTAACCGCTAGGAATGAGATTGTAGCATGATGCTTAAAATTTCATTGATTTACACCATGTGCCCGTCACGCAAGCGTAAGACACGATCAGCAACACCAATCACCTCTTCACTATGCGTCACCATCACCAAATTTTTGCCAGCTTTGCGGGTAAGCGTGTCAAGCAGATCAAGCACAATTTTTCCAGTGTCTGAATCTAGGTTGCCGGTGGGTTCATCGGCCAACACGACCATTGGGTCGTTAATGAGTGCCCGCGCAATTGCCACTCGTTGTTGTTCGCCCCCACTCAAACGGTCAGGGAAGGCATTCATACGATGGACGACCCCGACCTGAGTTAAAAGGTCTTTGGCCCGTTGTGCGATCGTTTTGTCATTGATGCTATGACGACGGCTGTCTAATTCAAGTGGCAAACACACATTTTCGAGCACGCTAAGCGTGGGAATAAGATTAAATGATTGAAAGACAAACCCAATATGGGTGCGGCGAAACAAAGTGCGTTCGTGGTCACTCATGCGCGTCAACGATTTACCATCTAAAAACACTTCGCCTGCCGATGGGGTATCGATACCGGCAATGAGATTGAGCAAGGTGCTTTTGCCAGAGCCACTTTTGCCTAGCAATACCACAAATTCGCCTTTTTCAAAGGTCAGTGTTACGTCATTTAAGATGATGCGATCAACCCCAGCCTCGTGGAATCGTTTTGACACGCAATTTAAACGGATCATACTTTCTTGCATAGCCATACAAAGCGATTATACGGTTTACTGGGTTAGCCAATCTATTGTTGAAAATGTTAGCCGGTTTAAGACAGTGTTTCTTAAAAGACAGCTCAGCATTCTGAGCATAAGGCTGGCTTTATATGAATGCTCAAGCACAAATTAATTAC